>JAIDTS010000072.1 GCA_029060585.1 Muribaculaceae bacterium | reverse complement strand
TTTAATTATTTATAGTCAATTCCTATGAAAAAACGGATGTGACCCTTATATATTATCAAAATTTTAACTAAATTTGCATTTAAACTATCAACGCTATGAAATCAATCAAAATATGGAACGACTCTCCTTCGGAGAAACAGGCCTTGCAGATAGCCGAGCATCTGAAAGCCGGTGAGATATGGATTATCCCTACCGACAGCCTTTACGGAATCATGTGCGACGCGCTTAACACGAAGGCAGTCAAAGAGGTCTGCGACATGAAGGGAATAAATCCAGACAAAAACAACCTATCCATCGTCTGCTCAGACATATCAATGGCAGCCGAATATGCTCGCATCGGCGACCGCACATACGCCCTTATGCGCGACAATACACCCGGGCCTTTTACCTTCATCTGCAAGGCACAGTCCAATCTTCCGAAGGAATTCAAACGGAGGAAGACGGTAGGCATACGCATTCCTGACAGTGCGACCGCACGGGAAATCGCCACAAAGCTTGGGAATCCACTGCTGACGACTTCCATAGAATTTGAAGACGATGACTATGGCCGCAATACTGAGCTGATCATGGAGGCGTATGAAGGAAAGGCTGACGGCATGGTGGTCGGAGAGGATGGTCTGACGGAGACGACGACCATCATAGATTGCGTCGAAGACACACCCGCAATAGAACGACAGGGAATCGGAATCGTGGAATTATGAAAGAATTTTAACTTCCCGATGGTAAAAATTCGCTAATTATCCGCTGAGAATTTTGACTTATCGAAGTTTTTTCTTAATTTTGCGTATCCCCATCCGAAGTATTCGGGCGCAAAGGGGATAAGGATTAAATGTAACCCAATAAAAACATAAAAAATGTCAAAAGTAACAGTTGTAGGCGCAGGCAACGTAGGTGCTACTGCAGCCAATGTGATGGCCATCCGTGAAGTGGCTGACGAAGTTGTGATGATCGACATCAAGGAAGGCGTATCCGAGGGCAAAGCTATGGATATGATGCAGACCGCGAACCTTCTTGACATGAACACCCGCATTTCAGGCGTGACAAACAACTACGAGGCTACCGCCAACTCCGACGTTGTTGTCATCACTTCAGGCATTCCCCGCAAGCCTGGTATGACCCGCGAGGAACTCATCGGTGTAAATGCAGGAATCGTTAAGCAGGTGACCGAAAGCGTACTCAAGCACAGCCCTAACGCTGTCATCGTATGCGTTTCCAACCCCATGGACACAATGACTTACCTCATCCACAAGGTATCGGGTCTTCCCAAAAACCGTATCATCGGTATGGGTGGCGCACTCGACAGCAGCCGTTTCAAATACTATCTGAGCAAAGCCCTCGGCGCAAACCCCAACGAGGTAGAGGGCTTCGTGATCGGCGGCCATGGCGACACCACTATGATTCCGATGCGTCGCTTCGCCACACTCCGCGGCATTCCCTGTGAGACACTTCTCGACAAGGAGACAATGGACAAGGTGGTTGCCGACACTATGGTAGGCGGTGCTACCCTCACCAAGCTCCTCGGCACAAGCGCATGGTATGCACCCGGCGCAGCTACCGCAGAAGTTGTAGAAGCTGTAATCCACGATCAGGACGCCATCATCCCCTGCTCTGCCCTTCTTGACGGCGAATACGGCGAGAAAGACCTATGCATCGGTGTTCCCTGCGTACTCGGCAAGGGCGGCATCAAGAAGATCGTCGAGATAGACCTCAACGCAGAGGAGAAGGAACTCTTCGCGAAGAGCGCGGCAGCTGTCCACAAGACCAACGAGGCACTCCCCTGCTGATAATCATTCGAAGAATAATTCAACTATGCTTCGAGCATGGTTGAATTTTCAGATAAAAAACTCCATCGGAAAATTCCGCTGGAGTTTTTTTCATGATGACTGCTGAAAAAACTTTTCTTAAGCCTATAATATTCCTCAAGCCAGTGAGAAGACGATATATTCCACTATGAAGGCGATGACGAACAGGATGCCGAAGATGAGCGCTATCTTCGACAGGACCTTACCGGAATGCGGAATCATTCTGGCAATGACAAGCGACATCAGCCATGTGAAGACAGCCATGAAGAGCGCGAAACAATCCGAATAGGCCCACCATCCCAATTCCTTGCGGAAGCGGAAAGTCAACGCTATATATACTATCGAGACAATTAGCGCCAGGAGCGCAAGCAATACCTTTTTCGTAGTGGACATCATCTGTATAGTTTAACGGCATGTCCCACACCGGCGGTGTCTATCACCAATGCGATGTAGAATCCATTGGGATTGGCGGCGAGGTCGACATGCGCCACGTTTGTATTCCTGAATTTTCGTTGCTGGACCATTGCACCTGCGACGTCGTAGACTATCACCTTCTCTATCTCCATCGGAAGCGAAAGTGCGAAATGGCCGGCTATATTGGATGTAACCTCCGGAGTCTCCGGCATCTCAATCGAGCGAGTCTCGGAAGGGGCAAACGCGTACTCCACAGGCAACTCTATCTCGAAATCAAATTCCGTAGCCACACGCCTTACCATCCAGAAATCATCTTCCTGATCTCGAAACGACACGGCATAGTAATCATCGTTATAGGGATTCTTAAGCATGTCGAACACCACTTCCGGATATGTATTCCATTGTTCGATAGCGTCCGATGGTATGCGGCTGTCGTAGCGAATCATCTCAATATCGCGCGCGAAGTCAGAAAGAATATCCCTAACCATTGGAGTCATTCTATCTTTCTCGAAAGTTTCCTTCAATGAATAGCCTAATATTGGAAACGCTTTATTCTCAGCCGACACCACGACAAATCCGCCGGCGGGCGAATTGAATACATAGAAAGGAGTGAAGAGACGTTGATTTGTAAGATCCTTGCCGTTGTAGACATATCTGACAGGGGGAGTCACATAATTGCGCACCTCATTGAAGAATTTCTGAGCCATTGCCTTTGCCTCCTTCTGCCCCACCGTCTCGGCATGCAGAAGATGGCCGCCTGCCGGCATCAGCCAGCAGACAGCCATCGTCAGCAATATTTTCATCATTCTTCCCATATATATATAACGCCTAAGAAAGCGCGATAGTGCATGGCAAGGATGGAAACAGTAAAATTTCTCAGCCCTCTGCACCTACTACCTCAGCTTCCTCGACTCCGGTTTCAGCACTCTGGATATTTGGGAGCTCAAGACCGAGATGCTGCTTCTTGTCTATGATCTTAAGCCAGATGCCGATAAGCAGAGCGGCTACTCCAAGACATGCAAGCATAACGAGGGGCCAGGTGTAGTTGTAGCTTACAGCCGCTTCGGCCTCGGTCAGCGTTCCATTTGCTAGTCCTTCTGCAATATCGGGGTTTGTGTTGTCAAGGACCTTACCGATCAAAAGCGGGAATAGCCATAGGCCGATGTTCTGGATCCAGAATATAAGGGCATAGGCAGAACCGATAATCTTCGCATCCACAAGCTTAGGCACGGAGGGCCAGAGCGATGCAGGAACGAGCGAGAACGACGCGCCAAGCACAAGAATCGTGAGATAAGCCACAACCACGCCGCCCAGATCGTTGCCCTTGAAGAGCGGGAGGATAAAAGCGAAGGTGAGATGGCATATGATCAGCAACAAAGCACCGAAGACTAGCATCGAGGCAGCCTTACCCTTATGGTCGACATACTTGCCGAGAATCGGAGTGATACCTACGGCGAGCAAGGGGAACACTGCAAAAATCGATGCCGCGCTCTGGCACATATAGCCCATCCAGCAGTAGCAGAGGAGAGCCGCGACTGCAAGCACAAGCATACCTGACTTCATGCCCTTGTTTGACGAGAAATTGCTCACAAAAGCGGCAGCAGCCGCGATAAGCATCACGATATACTGCACCACAGTCTCAGCATCAGACGCCCAGAAGCTTTCGGGATCTACCTCCGTGAAGGTGAGATTGCACTGAAGCATATTGACTGCATACTTCTGGAACGGGAAAATTGCTGAATAGTAGAGCACACACAGGAAAGCCACGAGCCAGAAACCGCTGCTACGGAGAATCTGGCCAAGATCGCTGATGCGGAAGGGATCATCCTTCTCCTCTTCGGCGTGGGTCTGCGAATCAAGCTTCTGATCCATGAAGAAGTAGACTATGAACATGATCAGCGCTATCATCAGAAGCACTACACCGAAAGCAACGGCGTTGCTCACCTTAGGAGTTCCCCCCATATAGGCGAAGAGAGGCGAGAAGATCATACATGTGGCCACACCGAGACGGGCAAGAGCCATCTCAGATCCCATTGCAAGAGCCATCTCACGTCCTTTGAACCATTTCACGATGCCACGGCTCACCGTGATACCGGCCATCTCGACACCGCAGCCGAAGATCATGAAGCCTATTGCCGAGAATTTTGCCGAGGCCGGCATTCCCTCGTAGAACGGAGATACACCGAGCTCATCAAACACAGGGATGTAGTTCAAATGCTCGGTAAACCACACCTCAAGCTGACTTCCTGCAAACATGTCGGTGACGGCATACCAGTTGATGGAGGCTCCGACAAGCATCACTACGCCCGATAGAAGCGCAGTGAAACGCACACCCATCTTATCAAGGATTATGCCGGCGAAGATAAGGAAGAAGATGAAGACATTAAGGAATGTCTCGCTGCCCTGCATCGTACCGAACGCCGTATTGTCCCAACCAAGCTGGCTTTGCACCAGATTCTTGATAGGCGACATGACGTCCATGAAGATGTAGCTGCAGAACATAGCCATGGCCAGAAGGAGCAAAGCAGTCCATCTGGCCCAGGCCTTATCGCTTAAAACAGTCTTATTGTCAGCCATGACTTAGATTTCCTTATCGTGCTCAAGAAGAAGCGTCATCGACGGACGGTCGCATACCTCGGAAGGACCGAAATACTGGATCGGGCCGGGATAAAGGTAAAGGGTGTTGAGCATGAGGGTTTCACGCATGGCGGCAAACTTAAGATACGGCTTGCCCTTGAGATCGACAAGAGCCTTCTGAATCACGGGCTTCATATGGCCATGACGCTTCTCCATGTTCATCATCATTGTGATTGGAATGCCGCCTGCAATCCAGTTCTCAGGTTTATCCGTAAGATTGCGGACAGAGCTCATATATCCAGTCACGCCGCTATTGATGAGCATTGTGGCGTTGTAGCCGAGGGCATAGCAGTAGTCAGCGTCGAAGTTTGTGGGGTCGGCGCAGCGTCCCTCGTATCCGAAGAAGTGGTGCTGTGTCGCATACTTACCATGATACTCACCTTCCTTCTTAAGCTCAGCCAGACGTTTGCCCACCATGTCTGCGAGAAGTTTTTCTGTGTCGATGAGCGACACCTGAACGTTGCCATGGCTGTCGCGGTCAAGGCTAAGCTGGAGAGCGATACTCTTGGGCAGCGATAGGAAAAGTTCGGACTCTGAAGGTTCGAGATATTTGGCAATGGCCTCAAGCTTCTCTTCGTCCCTGAGGGAATCGAACTCAGCTGCGTGTTCGGCAAGGATGTCGTTGAGCTGTGCGATGAGAAGCTTCATCGATGGTATGAACTCTATGAGGCCTTCAGGAACGAGTACGGTTCCGAAGTTCCATCCCATCTTGGCGCGCTCTACAATCATATAGCAGAGCTGGTTGACAATATTGTCGAGGGTCATGCGCTTAGCCTGTACTTCCTCAGAGATGAGGCAGTAGTTAGGCTGGCACTCAAGAGCACACTCAAGGGCGATATGGCTCGCGGAGCGACCCATAAGCTTGATGAAATGATAATACTTCTTAGCGGAGTTGCAGTCGCGCTGAATATTGCCGATTACTTCTGAATAAACCTTGCAAGCGGTGTCGAATCCGAATGAAGTCTCGATCCATTTATTCTTGAGGTCGCCGTCGATGGTCTTGGGTACACCGATCACCTGGACACCGGCACCGTTAGCCTTATAATATTCCGCGAGAACACATGCATTTGTATTGGAATCGTCGCCTCCGATTATTACAAGAGCTTTGATGTTTAACTCCTTAAGAATCTTAAGACCAGAATCGAATTGTTCCGGGGTTTCAAGTTTGGTTCGTCCTGAACCGATGATGTCGAAGCCGCCTGTGTTGCGGTAGTCCTTGAGAAAGCCTTCGGTTATTTCCATATACTGATGGTTGATGAAACCTGCAGGTCCCATCAGGAAGCCGTAAAGTCGGCATTCCTTATTGAGCTTCTTGAGGGCGTCGAAAATGCCACTGACAACATTGTGGCCGCCGGGAGCCTGTCCGCCGGAGAGGATAATTCCGACATTGAATGGTTCCTCTACACGTTCAGGATTTTCATCCTGCTTGAACTCTACGATAGGAAGGCCGTAGGTGTTGGGGAAAAGCTTCTTGATTTCTTCCTGATCGGCTACAGACTCAGTGGGAGCGCCGACTTCAAGTTTCACTGCACCCTGAAGTGCTTTTGGGAGTTTGGGCTGATACTCAGCGCGAACTCTCTGAAGGGGACTTTTTTTCATATTGGACTATTACCTTTTATTGAGTAATTCTTAAATCTCAACAATCCTCGGAAGCAATTCCGACCAATGCTAAAGGCGGCGGTAACATTACTTCCGTTTTGTGATGCAAAATTAATCAATAAATTCAACTAATCCAAAAAAAATGGCATTTTCGGTCATTCAACACATAAAATTCTATAAAATCAACACAAAAATCACTCTTTGGCAAGCCGAAATTTTGCCGAATGGAAATATTTCATTATATTTGCACCTTAATTAACGATAAGCATAATCTATCATATTAGAATAATAAGAATCCAATTTTACCCAACTGACCATGAAAGTGAACTTACGCAACATAGTCACTGGCATCTTGCTTGCCGGATCCACCTTCATTGGATTTGAAGCAGCCGCCCGCATAGCTGTTCTCGACATTACCGACCGAAATTTCGAAAATGAGATTTCAGGCGACTACTCCCGTCAGGTATATTCCGCGACTTATCTCTGCGACATAGCCGGCTATGAGTATATAGTGACCGACAATATTGAGACGGCCATGGGCGAAGACCTCATTCTACTGGCCAACGTCATAACAAACACATCTTTTAGCCGTGATGAGCTCACTTCTATAGCACAGTGGGTTAAAGACGGAGGCACGATCGTCGTGCCAGCGATAAAAAATGTGTCTACATCAAGCACGGACATAGTGTCAGAACTATTCGGAATAGACGCGACAAAGAAATTCACCAAGCAGAACGATCGTCTCCTCATTAATTGGCAACCGGAATTCTTCAGCGAGCGAGAACTTGAATACATCGATGAAGAAAACGAACGCGCCACTTCTATCGGCGGAGTGAAAAGCTTTACATTCACTCCCGCTTCATGCGATGTCCTGGCACGGTTCAGCAACGGCGACGCGGCTGTTGGCAGGAACTCTTACGGCAACGGTCACGCTTATCTTTCAGGTATAGCCTGGCGAGATGTAGTGCAACGCAACCAACTTAACAAAGACCAGAACGCCTCGCGACACTACAACAACGACTTCGAGCCATCATCCGATGTCTGGGCTTTTTTCCTTCGTTCCATCTACGCCAAGGCCCAAGGAATCTCTGCCTGGAAATTCACAGTCCCCGCAGGCTACACTCAGCTTCTTATTCCAACGCACGACTGCGACAGCCGCACTGCATACGACGAAATGCATTATATGGCCGAATATGAAAAATCGCTTGGACTTCGCGGACACTATTTTCTGACCGTGCACTACTTCAGCGACAAGGTCAACTTCGGACACTCTTATCTCTCAGACTTCTATAACTCAGAGACTATACCGAAAGCTGCCGCCCTACTGAAGGACGGGCACACCGTAGGAAGTCATTCTCTGTGCCATTTCCCGGATTTTAACAAGACGCGCAATACCGACATAGTAACCAGAGATGAATATGCGCATCGAGCCACGTGCGTCGATGGGACAAGCACCGGGGTTTCCACTTGGGCGGAAATTGTAATGTCGAAACAGATTTTGGAGGAGGACCTGGGCAATAAGGTAAGATCGTTCCGGTCGGGCCATCTCTGTGTGAACCCCGACTTTCATAATATGCTTGAGACAGGCGAATACGAGTTTCAATCATGCTATACAGGAGGAGATCTCCTTTCGGAATTCCCCTTCTTCGGAAGATTCGACAACACATGGGAAAAAGACCAGTCGAAAGTGCTGACTATGCAGCTCCATATATCGGATGTCTACAACAATAAAGAGGGACAGGAGCCTCTCAACAAA
>JAIDTS010000071.1 GCA_029060585.1 Muribaculaceae bacterium | reverse complement strand
AAAAGTACAACTAACCAATAAATCAAAAACGCAATGGAAATTTCCCACATCGAACACATCGGCATCGCCGTTCCCAATCTGGCGGAAGCCATCAAGTACTACGAAGACGTACTCGGCCTTAAGTGCTACAAGCAGGAAGTAGTGGAAGACCAGAAGGTGACAACAGCCTTCTTCAAGGTAGGCGATACCAAAATCGAGCTCCTCGAAGCCACAAGCCCCGACAGCACCATAGCAAAATTCATCGAGAAGAACGGAGGCAAGGGCGGCATGCATCATATGGCATTCGCGGTTGAAAGCGGCGTGGCCGAGGCTCTTGCAGAGTGTGAGGAAAAGGGAATCCGCACTATCGACAAAGCTCCTCGCAAAGGTGCCGACGGTCTGCAGATTGCATTCCTTCACCCAAAGTGCACAGAAGCCGTACTCACCGAGCTTTGCGAAGACCCCTCTAAGAAATAATCATTCAAGCATCTGAATAATGACCACTCAAGAACAAAAGATTCAGGAACTCATCGACAAGCGCGCTACAGCACGCCTCGGTGGCGGCGAAAAGGCAATTGCCAAGCAGCATGAACGCGGCAAATACACTGCCCGCGAAAGAATCGACCAGCTCCTCGACGAAGGAAGCTTTGAAGAACTCGACATGTTTGTGACCCACAGAAGCACAAACTTCGGAATGGAGAAGAAGCAGTATCTCGGCGACGGTGTCGTGACCGGTTTCGGCACGATCGACGGACGTCTTGTATATGTTTTCGCTCAAGACTTTACTGTGCTCGGCGGCTCTCTCTCCGAGACGATGGCTCAGAAGATATGCAAGGTAATGGACCTCGCCATGAAGATGGGAGCTCCCGTCATCGGCCTCAACGACTCAGGAGGCGCCCGCATACAGGAGGGCATCAATGCTCTCGCAGGTTATTCAGAGATATTCCAGCGTAACATCCTGGCTTCCGGCGTTATCCCCCAGATCAGCGCTATACTTGGCCCCTGTGCCGGCGGCGCTGTCTACTCCCCTGCCCTTACCGACTTCACCATCATGGTGAAAGGAATGTCATATATGTTCCTCACAGGTCCTTCCGTAGTGAAGACGGTGACTGGAGAAGACGTGACCCAGGAGCAGCTCGGTGGAGCTTCAGTTCATGCCTCCAAGTCAGGTGTGACTCATTTCGCATGCGAGGACGGAGAGGAAGCTCTCAAGCTCATCCGCAAGCTTATCAGCTTCATTCCGCAGAACAATATGGAGGAGACTCCTATGGTGGCTTGCTCTGACCCCATCGACCGTCTGGAAGACAAGCTTAACGAAATCGTACCCGACAGTCCGAAGAAATCATATGACATGTATGAGGTAATCGGTGCTATCATCGACAACGGAGAGTTCCTCGAGGTTCAGCCGGCATATGCCCGCAACATCATCTGCGGTTTTGCCCGCTTCAACGGCCAAAGCGTCGGCATAGTAGCCAACCAGCCCAAGGTGCTTGCAGGCGTGCTTGACTGCAACGCTTCCCGCAAGGCTGCACGCTTCGTTCGCTTCTGCGACGCCTTCAATATTCCATTGGTGACACTCGTAGACGTTCCCGGATTCCTTCCCGGAACCGGCCAGGAATATAACGCGGTCATCCTCCACGGCGCAAAGCTTCTTTATGCCTACGGAGAGGCAACCGTGCCTAAGGTGACGGTAACACTCAGAAAGAGCTACGGTGGCAGCCACATCGTGATGAGCTGCAAGCAGCTGCGAGGCGACATGAACTACGCTTGGCCTACGGCTGAAATCGCGGTTATGGGTGCAGAGGGCGCTGTCGGCGTTCTTTACGCAAAAGAAGCTAAAGAGCACGAAGATCCAGCTGCATTCAAGAAGGAGAAGGAAGAAGAATACACAAAACTCTTCGCTAATCCTTACAACGCAGCAAAATACGGATACATCGATGACGTCATCGAGCCGCGAAACACTCGTTTCCGTATCATCCGCGCTCTTCAGATGCTTGCTACCAAGAAGCAGAGCAATCCGCCAAAGAAGCACGGCAACATTCCTCTATAATATAAGAAACTATGCTTAAAAGATATATTACATTAGGAATT
>JAIDTS010000070.1 GCA_029060585.1 Muribaculaceae bacterium | reverse complement strand
GTCCATATCTCGAGAAGACCGAACAGACCGAGCTCTCATTCCCTGAAGGCGATGACGAATACGTGATAGCCGCCGACTTCAGCCAGCGTTTCGACATCGGCAAGAATCTGGACAAGGAAAACAAGGTGCTTTACGAACCTGTCATCTCCGTGCGCCACATCTTCCGCATACGGGACGGCAAGACTTTCGCCGATACAATCTCGGGAAGCGAGAAAAGCAACAGAAACTATCTGCGCAAAAACCTCAAGATCGTGAGCGCGCGCGGTGGCGTGTCTTTCCAGATTCGACTCACCACTCCCGTGCCGACGGAAGCGAATAAAAACGGACGATCCAATTATTACTACAAACTCGAGGAAGGCAGGTATGCACATATCTGCGGTATGGATATCCGAGTGCTCGACGGAGAGACAAGGAGCGTCATTCCAAATCCCGGTTTCACGTTTGCCGAAGAGTTCACCGGTCTCGGCACTCGCGAGATAAATGGGGTGACTTATGCTACGGGCGACGGCGACAACAAGTACTACCGTATGCTTTCGCTGCCCGCCCCGGTGGCAAACACGCACTACATTGTCCAGCTCATAGGAAAGGACGACGCCGGAAACAACGTCACGATCTTTGATTCGAACGAGCCATTGGTAGTGATGGAATATGACATCACCTTCCTGCCGGAACGAGGCGCGTCAATGGTTACGGAGGAGACTCTTTATAAAGATGATAGATTCAAGCATGCGAGAATAGAATATCTCGACGAGACCTACGGCGGCACTAACAGGCAGCCGAGTACATTCATTGACTTCGACGACTATATCAGGATCAACAACCTTCAGGGAAACGACGACCTGAAGAGCAAGTTTGTGCAGACTGCGTCCACCACAGCCAATGGCATGCAGCATTCCTACTTCAAATGGCCTCTCGACTGGTCGCTTTCCGAGTATAGTTTCGGTTATAATGACCGTCAGGACTACAACATGTATATGCTTGCCACCCACAGTTCGGTGGTCCCATATAAGGATGCTGCGGGCGCGTTTAATAAAAATGTCGAAGGCGATGGCACAGGACTATATGACCGCCTGTATTACCGCACCAAGCGTATGAATGAGACAGGAACTTACGCCCTGCAGAAGATGCAGCAAGGGTATTTCTATTACGTAAACGCTTCCACAGACCCCGGTGTGACCGCACGCCTGAACATCAACCAGCTTTGTCAGGGCAGTACAATCCACGTATCGGCCTGGATCTCTGAGTTTTCGAAAGCTGATGAGACGGCAAACTTCTCGTTTAATTTCGTGGCAGTGCTCAGGGATGATATTGAGACCAACCATAAGGACCTCGGTCTTGGCAACGGAGAGAGGATTGTGCTTCACCAGTTCGTCACCGGATACGTCCCCAAAGATCTTGCCGGGCAATGGCTCAATGTCTATTATTCGTTTGTGCCCCGTCTTTCGGATTTCGCTTCCTCTACTCTCAACTCCAGCATGGTGGACCATTATGAGATAGAGCTCGACAATAACTGCAAGAATTCAGCGGGTGCCGACTATGCGATCGATGATATAAGAGCATATGTGGTGCCACCTACCATCAGCGCAAAGCAGCTCGCTCCTATGTGCAGCGACAAGCAGCTCAGGATAAGGGTCGCCTCCCCGTTCGATACCCTTCTCGAACTTGCAGGAGAGTCAGAAGTCGCTACAGGCGACGCAGCGCAGCTCGTATCTATCTACTATACATTCGTTGATAAGGATCAGTTCGACACTAAGATGTTCGAGGCCGGCAATAGAGAGGACGCATATGAAGAGATTCTGAAGGAGACGTTGGTGCGACCGATGCCTGACAGAGACTACAATCATATACAGTTCTGGAGCAACTACTCGAAGAATACTCCGTATACATACCATGAAAACTATGAGGATACGGATCTGGCATATCGCCTCAGGGATGAGGAGACCGGAGAACGCTATATAGTTTTCGAGAATCTCGTCGATCAAAGCGTCAACGCTGGTCTTCTCAATGCCGGCAAGGAATATTATCTCGTGCTCAACACCGGATACGGAGACTTTACTCCGGAGAATAATCTCTCGGACTTCTTCAAACTTCTCGACGAGTGCGCCTCGAAATGCGTGATGGTGATCACTCCATCGAGCGTGGTGAAGGTCAACGGTATAGTGGAGACCCAGAAAGGGCGGCTGGTGATCTGCGAGAACACTTCGCCTGCAATCCAGGCCAATGTGGTGGGATACAATCAGACCGGCGAAGCAATCGATATCAAGAAGAACGCGGTGTTCGACTGGTTCTTCGGAAAGATTGAGGAATTCAAGGCTTATAAGGACGGCGAGGGAAGGACCCTCGAGAACGCTTTGCAGGTGTTCCGCACTAAGTATCCCGATGCCGTGAGCTTGGAGGGTATCAGTGCAGACGCCGCCAAGACGAAGGGTGTGGAACAGCTCGAGCAGTGGATGCTCGATATAATCGACCGGGCGATGACAGATATCGGAAGCCGCGGTGTAGCTCTGCTTACTCTGCATCAAAGGACATTCGTCATGCCTCCCGTGGAGATGAAGAACGACGAGGAAGAAGAGATATTCTTCACAGCCATACCGATTCCTATCTCCGAGGAGGATATTCCGGAAAACGTGATAGTATGTTCGGATCCCACCGAGCTTTCCGTGATCGTGGGATTCAAGGCCCCGACGATGCGTCATGGCCTGAGCGGCATCACGTATCCCGATGTGCTTACCGACGTGCCGCTACGTATCGGACTCGAACAGATCCGCGAGGAGGGCAACATGAAGACAATCGAGGTGCCTGTCTACAGGGCGGAGTCTACCGATGATAATGTCAACGAGTTGGTAAGGAATACGGAGAAGAAGAAGGTAGGAGATACCGAAGTGGAAAAAGAAGGATGTATTATTCTCCTACAGTCTGATGATCCGGACTACAGCGACCTCGGGGCTTTGGACGAAGAAGAGGACGGAACAGGCGATTTCCCATGGGTGGGAGAAGTGACAAAACTTCAGGCCTCTACCGCTAATGGAGCCAAGAACTATTTCCTGATGCAGCTCAGAGATGATTTCAAGGTCAAGGAGGGCTACTATTATAAGCTTAGGTTCGAATATGTGGAGAACCTTGTCGACGAAGACAAGAGCGACGCGGTCTGCAACGGTCAGGAACTCATCACGCTTAAGATTGTGCCCAAATATCAGCTCTGGACCGGACAGGAAAACCTGAACTGGAACAATGACGCCAATTGGAGTCGACTGGACGCTGCGGAGATATATTCAGACAAGGCCGACGGAGAACACAAGGATTTCGTAACCGACGGCTCGAACAGCCGCGCCAAATCATATGCTCCCCTCGACTTCACTTACGTAGTGGTAAAGGAGGGGTCTGAGTCTCCTTATCTGTATGGTGCAGATGTCGAAAAGATGGTGACGGTCAAGGATGACTATGATAAGTCATATGACTGGCCGGAGGATCCATCGCCGAAGGCTACCGCTTCCATTGACTACAGCGACTATCCGGCCGCTTCACCGGGTCAGGCTACAAAGTGGATTCAGTATGATATGGCTGCCACGATACTCCCTACACCGGAGGAGAATGTCGACGTACGCTGCCGTCCTTGGTATATGAATACCTGCAACGAGATCCACTTCAAGCCAGGAGGCACGCTCATGAACCAGCAGGAGCTCGTCTACAAAAAGGCTTGGGTGGATATGGAACTCGACCACTCGCGTTGGCAGACGCTCTCGACTCCCCTCAAGGAGGTATATGCGGGCGACTTCTATCTCCCTTCCGACGGAGCGCGCCAGAAGACAGAGCTCTTCCAGGACATCGTCTTCGATAACACCCTCGCGGCCAACCATCGCTTCAAGCCTGCAGTATATCAGCGCGGTTGGGACAAGGGGACGGCAAAAGTCTATGATCTGGAGGTACAGACCTTCGATTCGCCGCGCAATGTGGCCGTGAAGACCTCATGGAGCCATGTCTACAACGACGTGACCGAGCGATACGGCGAAGGCAACGGATTCTCCGTGAAGACTGACGTCTCTGACATGACCGCAAACAAGCCGGATGCCGGCGACAAGGTGCTCTTCCGTCTCCCGAAGGCCGATACGGAATACCTCTATTTCACTCAGGACGGTCTGCAAAGCGGCCATCGCACTCCGATAGCACGCGAGGCAGACAAATATCACAGACTGAACGACACGCATGGCGTGATAACAGCGGTTTCCTCTGATGAGTGCAGCTATTTCCTCGTCGGCAATCCCTTCATGACCCATATGGATATACGGACGTTCATAAGCTCTAATCCGGACCTCGAACCAGCGTTCTGGATCATCACATCGGAAGGTCAGGTGGCAGGAACGATTGATGGGGAGACCGTGACGGTGGCTGATCCGGCAGACAACGAGGGGCAGTATGACCCGACGGTGGTAGCTCCGATGCAGGGTTTCTTCGTGAAGACAAAGACCCCCGCCAAGGAGGTGAAGCTGACCTACGACGAAAAGATGATGCGCCGTTATGATTCAAGAGAGGGCAATGATGAGAACTACCTTACATCGACCACTCGCGGCGGTGAGGGCACCGGTGTGCTGAGGATTGTGGCCGAGTGTGATGGAGTTCCTTCCACAGCCGCGCTGCTCTCCACCGATACGCTCGGTGTCGCTCGTTTTGACATAGAGGCTGTCGACAACCGCAGTCTTGATATTCCGGCTACCGTCTATACTGTGAAAGAGGGGAGGGCCCTCTCTATCAACCAAGCCGCCTATGCCGAAGGAACTGAGATCGGCGTGATAGCCGACGAAGAGACTGAGACCATACTTTATTTCTACGGTGTCGATGCAGCCGAGGGACTCTGTCTGCTCGACAAGGCCGACCGCTCTCTGACTCCTCTGGAGGATGGTCTGGAGGTTCCGGTCAAGGGTGCCGCTGCAGGCCGCTATTTCCTTACCTACGGCATCGCCGACGAGGGCGTGATGTCGGGTATCGAGTGGAAGGTCGAGGGTGGTGTGCTGACTGCAATAGACAACGCGGCGTCAGGATTCATGGAGGTCAATGTCTACGACACCTTAGGCCGCCTTATGAAGCATGCCTCGACTGACGGAGATGTCATTGACGTATCTCTTGAGAGCGGAATATTCGTAGTGACTGTCAGGACGGCTAAGGATAGCGTATCGGCGAAAGTAAGGATATGAGAGTGATTGGAGTTTTATGCGCTGTCGTGTGCGGATGCTTTTTGATGCGGGCCGGGAGTCCATCTTCCAATGGCGGAGGGGCGACCGGTGACGATGTGAAGGCCGGGCATCTGCAGCTTGACTCCGTCTATATAGATCTGGGGCGTGTGCCGCGCGATTCCGTGGCGGAGGCTACGATGGGATTTGTCAATACCGGCGAGGCTCCGCTTCAGATAATGACGGTCTTCTCCGATTGCGGGTGCACGTCGCCGGAATACTCCACCGATGAGGTTGGGCCTGGAGAAAAGGGGGAGATACGTGTACGGTTCAACAGTAAAAACCGTCGTGAAGGTGTTTTCCGGAAGACGCTGCGCATTCGCTCCAATGCCGACAATCCCCGGGTAACGCTTGTGGTGAAGGGAATTGTCAAATAATTGAATATTAAAATATGGTCAAAAAGTGTTACTTTTATAATAAATTCACATCTCGCGCCTCGTGCCTATATACT
>JAIDTS010000007.1 GCA_029060585.1 Muribaculaceae bacterium | reverse complement strand
ATTGATTCCATTGCCAAGTCTGGGCAAAAGGGAGTATCTACCTCTCATTCATGGTCTTCAAATACGCCTGGCGACAAGCTTTCCGTGCCGTTCAAAGGAAAGAAGATAAGTGTGGTCGGAAAATCTGACAACAAATCGGGATACGCCCTGGTAAAGATAAGGGATAAGGATGGCAAACTTCTGCACGATTCACTCGTTGACTTCTACAGCAACGTGGAAGACGAAGGCCTACGCTTCGTAAGCAAGACATATCCGGAAGGCGAATACATGCTTGAGGTGGAAGTTGCCGGAGAGAATCCGGTATGGTTCAACAAAAGAGGCGACCGCTTCGGAAGCACCGACTTCTTCGTCAACGTCATAGAGACAATAATAGAATGAGATTCATATTGATAATATTGCTGGTGGGCATTTTGACAACCATATCCAACATAGGATGCGGCAGGGATAACAACGCCGTCATCAAGGAGAAGGTTTCCAAAGCCGAAGAGTTGAAGGAGAACGGAAAAGAGGAGGAGGCCATGGAAACCCTGCTTGAGGCAAGTTATATAATCAATGACAAAACACCCCTCAGTATCCAAACAAGTACATACACAGAGTTAGGAGGGTTGTTTTATGAAAATCACAAATTAGAAGACGCAGGACGATATTTTCAGAAAGCCGTCGATGTAGCCAAGGCACATGACAGCTTAGCCGAATATCCTTATCTGCTGTGGAATCTTGCCCTAACTGTCAACGATATAGACTCTGTAAAAGCAATCCTTTCAGAGTGCAGGGACCTGAGCGACCTTGACAAGGAAAAGTATCAATTCTATGCAATACGCTCGCGACTTAATATAGCCAAGGCATGTGTAATAGAAAATGACGTTGAAACGGCTAAAAACATTTTAGACAGCATTCTTCCTGAAGCTAAGGCCGACAATATATTGAAGATTGAATCAATAATTGAGAGGGCCATCGTATATCTTGCAGAAGATGAGTTGGAAAAAGGCATAGAGCTGCTCCGAGAGCTTCCTTTTGATTCCCTATCCCTTGATGGAAAGGTAGAGAAGTACTACCTTCTATCCAAATCCTATAAAGCCATGGGAGATTATGAATCGGCACTCAGCTACAAAGATTCACTTATGACATATATGGATTCCATCCAATCAATGAAATCCAACGAACAGGTCAGCCGGATCGAGAGGGAGTATAACCAGCGAATTGCGAAGGAACAAAGGGAACGCAAAATATTAATATATGCAGGAAGCGCGTTTATGATTCTTCTACTCATAATGCTCCTGCTGCTAAATCGCAACAGAAGGCTTAAAGCCCGTCAGGTAGCTCTAATGGAACAGATCTCAAACCTCAATATCGAGCTTTCCAAAACGAAAGAAAATCCGGAAGCACCAACCGAAAGAAAATCTGAAGCCATCATATCAAGACTACGTCTGACCAGAGAACTATTCGCGACACTTCCACAATACGGCCTCATAGCGCAAGCCAACTTAGAGCAAAATGCGGAAGACATTCCCAAAGCCATCCAGAAGGAACTTTACAACAGTATCGTCGCCCGGTTCTCGGATGTCTGCAACAACCTCAAAGACCAGTATCCGGCCTTATCGTCGGAAGACATGATGCTGGGCATAATGACCTATGCCGGGATAAACAAGGATGTGATTTCCGTACTCCTCATGTCGAGCGACGACGCCCTGCGTCAGCGTAAGAGCCGGATGAAGAAAAAGATCCCGACAGAACTTTTCGACCTATTTTTCTGTAAGACAGTGTGACAAATCCGTGACATATGAAAAATGTCACGGATCTGACCGCTACCTTACATTCGACTCTTCATAATTTTGCGGCATGTTTCAAAACCGAAAATTATGAAGAATGTTTTATCCACACTTATGACTTTATGCCTTTCATTGACCGCAAGTGCTCAGAACGACACTATCCCCGAGACTCAGGAACTGCAGGAAATCGTAGTTGAAGCTACCAACCAATATGTGTCGGCAACCGGCGCTACATACATACCATCCAGACGGCAGAAGAATTCCGCTGC
>JAIDTS010000069.1 GCA_029060585.1 Muribaculaceae bacterium | reverse complement strand
CGACAACGCTACAGGAGAAGCAAGGATCAGGTTGATGTTCGGAGCCAATACTACAGGTGCTTCAAGCAGTTTCCTCGTGAGCGCGAACGGTGAACGCCTTCCCGCTACATCCGACGACCGCATTTCGTCCGTCACGTCAAGCGACCAGTACTATCGTCTGGCTACCTCCGTCAAGAAGGTTTCAGGTGTTGGAAGCTCGCTCGCTGTGGGCATAGAGTATTCTCAGGCAGGAGTGGTCAACACAGCCCGTCTCGACTGGATAGAGGTGGAATACGAACGCAATCTCGTGCTCCGCGATGCCCGTCTTCATTTCACTGTCAATCCTAAGACGCCTACAGCCTACCGCATAAGCGGGGCGTCGGAGCAGACTGTTGTCTGGGATGTCACTCGTCCGTGGGACATCAAGGAGGTTAAAGGCTCTTTCAACGCTTCAGACGGCTCGCTGACGATTGGTATCCGCGAAAGCGGATTCAGGGAACTCATAGCGTTCGAGCCCTCGGCCAAAGGAGCTGCCGTGCCCGGTCGCTTCAAGGTCTCCAACCAGGACATACACGCCATGCCGACACCCGACATGGTGATAATCACCCCCGACGCCTACATGGCGGCTGCCGAGCGCATTGCCGACCTTCACCGCTCCTTCGACGGGATGACTGTCCATGTGCTCACCCCGGATAAGATTTTCAATGAGTTCTCAAGCGGAAACGCCGATGTCTCGGCGTTCAGGAAACTTCTCAAGATGTGGCACGACCGCAGCGAGGCTGACCCCCAAGGCACAAGGTTCGGCTATTGCCTCCTGATGGGACGCCCTACCTACGACCAGAAGGGCAAGAATCCGGAGACGCAGAAGGCCGGCTATCCGAGGACTTTGATATGGCAGTCGCCCAACGCACTGAGCGAGACTACATCTTACAGCACCGACGATTTCATCGCAATGCTGGAAGATGAGACTTCGGAGAGGCCCATGTCTTCCAGAAAACTCCTCGTGGCGGTAGGACGCTACACCGTGACCTCGGCTTATGAGGCCGAGACTGTAGCCTCCAAACTCGAGGCATATATGACGGAGCCAATCTACGGCATTTGGCGCAACAATGTGATGGTGATAGCCGACGACGGAGACTCCGCCAACCATCTCAGGCAGGCGCAGTCGGCCATCTCGAGCATGATGGCCAATCCCGCAGGCGTGAACTATGCTTACGACCGCGTCTATCTCGACGCTTATGAAAGAAAGCAGACCGGATCCGGCCTGACTTTCCCCGATGCCCGGCAGAGGATGCTCATGAAGTGGCAGAAGGAGGGTGCCTCGCTGATATCATACATCGGACACGCCAATCCTAAGGAGTGGACACATGAGAAACTTCTCACGTGGAACGATATCAACGGCATGTCCAACCAGTATCTGCCCGTCCTCTACGCGGCCACATGCAGCTTCGGAAAATGGGACGCCGAGGATGTGAGCGGAGCGGAGATCATGCTGACCAACCCTGCCGGTGGCGCCATTGCTGTGATAACCCCGAGCCGTACGGTATATATTTCCAACAATGCCCACATTTCCAATTCAATTTCTCGACAGATGACGAAAAGGGACGCCGACGGCAAGGGCCAGCGTCTCGGCGATATCCTGCGCCTCGGAAAGAACCTTACCGAGACACCCGACAACAATATGCTCCGATATCATCTTTTCGGTGATCCTGCCCTGCGGATGCCGCTGGCGGAATATACCGTATGTATCGAATCGATAGCGGGAGCCCCCCTGCCTGTCAGTCTGCCCGACGCCCCGGTGCTAAAGAGCCGGTCAGCCGTAAGCATGTCGGGCCGAGTGGTCGACAGTGAGGGAAACACGGTGCCTTTCAACGGACCCGTACAGTTCACCCTATTCGATGCCGAGACAAGCGTGCACACCCACGGTTGGGGCGAAAGCGGCGTGGAGTCGGTCTATCAGGACAGAAAGGATAAGCTCGCTACTGGAAGCACCAATGTTGCCGACGGAAGATGGGAGACTACTATTCTCATGCCGACTGAGATTTCAAACAATTTCGCCCCTGCCATGATCACCCTTTATGCCTACGACCCCGTCCTTAAGGCGGAGGCCAACGGTTCTACGGATATGCTTTACGTCTATGGATATGACTCCGACGCGGCCGACGACACCGACGGTCCCATCATTGAGGATTTCGGAGTCGGAGCGGCTTCCGGAGCTAAGGGGGCTACTGTAGACTCGAATCCTGTGGCGATTGCGGTGTTCAGCGACGAGAGCGGCATAAACATCTCCGATGCTGGAATCGGACACAGGATGAGCCTGGTTCTCGACTCGGAAAAGGTTTACGACGATGTCTGCCAGTATTTCCTGCCCGACCCCGACGACGAGACTAAGGGCAGCATAGCATATCCTTTGCTCGGTCTCGAGCCTGGAAAGC
The DNA here is from genome assembly GCA_029060585.1 of Muribaculaceae bacterium. The sequence continues at coordinate 2,870 of JAIDTS010000069.1, read as the reverse complement.
ATGAGCTGACACTCACGGTATGGGATAATGCCAACAATTCCTCGAGCGAGACGGTCGGCTTCATTGTCGGTCTCAACATGCGTCCCGAGGTTGCGGAGATGACTTCATTCTATAGCCGCGAGAAAGACCAGCTGAGCGTGAGGCTCACCACCGACAGGGCGATGTGCACTCTTCTGTGCAGGCTGGAATGCTTCGACCTCTCGGGCAATCTGCTGTGGAGTCAGGAGCGGAAGGCTTATTCCGACAGCAACAGTTCTTTCTCCTTTGTCTGGGACCTGAACGACTCCAACGGAAACCGTCTCCCTCGGGGTATCTACAACCTTCGGGCTACCGTCTCGTCTCAAGACGGTCTATCTTCCTCCCAAAGCAAAAAAATAGCAGTTCCGGCAAAATGACAGTTTACGCTATAGTCAATAATATGATCAGGGCTGACCTGGCATCCGGCATCTCCGGCCCAGTATGGACTCTCGTTTCTCCTTCCGCAATCCTGCAGGGGGGCAACCCCTATTTCGTTCCCGATTTCGATTCCCTTTTCGAGGCGAGGATGGCGTTGGCCTTGAGGATCGGAAAACTCGGCAAGGGTATAGCCCCGAGGTTCGCCCATAGATATGTCGACGCGGTGGCCCCCGCGGTTGTCTTTGTGGCGGCCAATTGTCTTGAAAGATCGGTCATCGAAGGCCTCCCTTGGACTTCTGCTGTCAGTTATGATAGAAGTCTGGCCCTCGGTAGATTCCGTGCCGTGGAGTTCGGGAAGATTCCTGAATGCCCCGTAGGAATGACGATTGAATCTGAAGGGGATATCCGTCAGGAGTCTTTCACGCTTCAGGCTGCCGGACTCCCTGTTGATGAGACGTTGGCGGCCCTGAGCGTTGACAATACACTAAAGACCGGCGACATCATTCTCGCTGGCCTTCCCTCGAGCGGTCCGCAGGTAAGCCCCGGACAGACATTGCGTCTTTCGATCTTCGGAGAGGAGTCATTGCGGTTCAACATCAGATAGACCTTGCGCCCCCCTGAATGAATAATAAAACCGACTCTCTTCACGTTAAATATTCATGACTACTTCAAGAACACTCTGCACGATTGCGGCTGCAGCGATTGCGTCCTACGCGTCGGCAAGCGACAACGACATAAAAGACAATGAGTTCAATCCGGTGCAGACCGGCGTGACGACTCTCAGCATCACTCCCGATGCGCGCGGAAGCGCGATGGGCAACCTCGGCGCGGCCACCGACGCCGATATCAACGCACAGTTCTGGAATCCGTCGAAGTATGCCTTCGCCTATTCGGCTGGTGGCGTGGGCATCAGTTATACTCCCTGGCTCCGAAAGATAGTCAACGACATCTTCCTCGCCGACCTCAGCGGCTACCTGAAGCTCGGAAGCGCCGACAATCAAGCTATTAGCGCGTCCCTGCGCTATTTCTCGCTCGGAGAGGTGATTGTCGACGAAGGGGGAGCAAACACTATCAATCCCTATGAGTTCGCTCTCGATTTCGGTTATTCGAGAAAACTCAGCGAGAAGTTCTCGATGGGTGTCGTGCTCCGCTATATCCTTTCCGACCTCTCATATGAGGATTCATACTCAGGCGACACTAATACTGCCGGTTCGGCGTTCGCGGTAGACCTCAGTGGCTACTACACCACCTTCCCTCTCATCGGACGCAGCGAGTGCCAGTGGAGCTGGGGTTTCAACGTCAGCAATATAGGTTCGAAGGTGAGCTACGACCACGGGACAAACTATTATTATCTCCCCACCAACCTGCGTCTCGGAACCAACTTCACCTTTCCCCTCGCCGACTTCAACCTGCTTTCTATTGGAGTGGACCTCAACAAACTTCTCGTGCCTACGAAGCCGCGTGAGAGCGACTATGTAAATCCCGGAGGTTCCTACTACGACCCTGACAAGACAGAGTCAGAGAATGTGGCGGCGTTCGACGACGCTCTCCAGAAATGGGAGACTATGTCGCCAATCACGGGCATCTTCAAGAGTTTCTCAGATGCTCCCGGCGGTTTTGCTGAGGAGCTGAAGGAGATAAACGTGTCGCTCGGTGCGGAGTATTCCTACAACGACCAGTTTTTCGTCCGCATGGGCTATAACTACGAGAACGCTATGAAGGGAGGAAGAAGCTATTTCGGTTTCGGTGCCGGGTTCTCGCTCAATGTGGTGCGTCTCGATGCCTCATATATGCTCGCGACTGCGCAGAGCTCACCCCTCGACCAGACCATGCGCTTCACCCTCAGCTTCGACATGGACGGCATCCGCGACCTCCTCGGCAAACGCCGCTGACATACTCCTAAATAAAAACTGAAAACTGACAGCTGACAGCTGACAGCTGAAAACTAAAAAACTTACAAACATGCTTCGCATCGGACAAGGCTACGACGTACACCGGCTGGTGGAAGACCGCGACCTATGGATCTGCGGCATAAACATACCCCACACTCATGGCCTCCTCGGCCATAGCGACGCTGACGTGGCCATTCACGCCCTCTGCGACGCTCTCCTCGGGGCGCTCGCCCTCGGCGATATCGGGAAGCATTTCCCCGACTCTGACCCGCAATATAAGGGAATCGACAGCAAGATCCTGCTCAGCCACGTGATGCGACTCGTTCGCGATCACGGCTATGAGCTCGCCAACTGCGACATAACTATTTGCGCGGAGGCTCCTAAGTTCCGCCCCTATATCGATGAAATGCGGCAGACTCTTGCCGATGTAATGAAGACCGACATTGACAATGTCTCCGTAAAGGCCACGACAACGGAAAAACTCGGCTTCACAGGACGCCGCGAAGGCATATCGGCCCTCGCCGTCTGCCTCCTGCAGAAGCCATAGGATGGGAGAGCTCCAGCTCTCCCCAACTCCCACCC
>JAIDTS010000068.1 GCA_029060585.1 Muribaculaceae bacterium | reverse complement strand
CCCCCGGCATGAACGCAGCAATCCGCGCCGTCACACGCGCCGGCATCAACTCCGGCTTCAAGGTTTTCGGTATCTATCGCGGCTACAAGGGCCTTATCGCTGATGAGATCGAGGAATTCTCGACTCAGAACGTCTCCAATATCATCCAGCGCGGAGGCACCATCCTGAAGACCGCACGCTGCAAGGAATTCGAAACTCCCGAAGGGCGCCAGTGCGCCTACGACGTGCTTCAGCGCCACGGTATCGACAGCCTATGCGTGATCGGAGGCGACGGCTCGCTCACCGGAGCACGTATCTTCGCCAATGAGTTCCAGTTCCCCATCGTAGGACTCCCGGGCACAATCGACAACGACCTTTACGGCACAGACTGGACCATCGGCTACGACACCGCTCTCAACACCATCATGGAGTGTGTCGATAAGATCCGCGATACCGCTACAAGCCACGAACGCCTCTTCTTCATCGAGGTGATGGGACGCAACGCCGGATTCCTCGCCCTCAACAGCGCGATCGCTTCCGGAGCCGAAGCCGCCATCATCCCCGAGATCTCAACCGACAAGGACCAGCTGGCGGAACTTATCCAGAACGGCTTCCGCAAATCGAAGAACTCCTCGATAGTACTCGTAGCCGAATCCCCTGTGACCGGCGGCGCGATGGGACTCGCTCAGCGCGTGAAAGACGAATACCCCAACTATGATGTGCGCGTCTCCATTCTCGGCCACCTGCAGCGCGGAGGCAGTCCCACAGCCCACGACCGTATCCTTGCTTCCAGGATGGGAGCGGCCGCGGTAGACGCACTGCTCGACGACCAGCGCAACGTAATGATAGGCATCCGCAACGATGAGATCGTCTACGTGCCCTTCGTAAAGGCCATACAGAACGAGAAGGCCGTCAACCGCGAGAAACTCAACACCCTCCGCCGCCTATCCATCTAACTTTTCACCCGCAAATTGCCGTTTATCTCAAAAGTTTTTATTAACTTTGCAGATGAAAGCCCTCTGAAGCCTTTTTGTCTCTGGCAGCGAGCTTCAGCGGGCTTCTCTTTTTCCCTCTCCCCTTTCAGCAGGCCTCTCTTTTTCTCTCTCCGGCCTCTCTTCCACTGCGTCCGGCTTTAGCCGGACATTACAACCAATTAAACTTTTAAACACCTAAATAACAAACCTCAAAACACTAAAACCAAACAATCATGGAACAGGTATTCGCTTACATCATCGGCTTGGGAGCTGCAGTGATGATGCCTGTCATCTTCACCGTACTCGGCGTCTGCATAGGCATCAAGCCCGGCAACGCCCTCAAGAGCGGCCTCAAGGTAGGCGTCGGCTTCATCGGCCTCTCTATCGTCACCGCCCTTCTGACCTCGGCGCTCGGCCCCGCGCTCCAGAAAGTAGTCGAGATCTACGGACTGCAGCTTAAAGTCTTCGATATGGGCTGGCCTGCGGCCGCCTCAGTGGCCTACAACACAGCCGTAGGCGCATTCATCATCCCGGTTTGCCTCGGAGTCAATATCCTGATGCTGCTGACCAAGACCACACGCACCGTCAACATCGACCTCTGGAACTATTGGCATTTCGCCTTTATCGGAGCCGTGATCTATTTCGCGTCGGAATCCCTTGCATGGGGCTTTTTCGGAGCAATCATCTGCTACATAGTCACCCTTGTGCTCGCCGACATGACGGCCTTCAAATTCCAGAACTATTACAAGGATATGGACGGCATATCCATTCCGCAGCCTTTCTGCGCCGGATTCGCCCCCTTCGCCTGGATAATCAACAAAGGACTCGACAAGATTCCCGGGCTTAACAAGATCGAGATCGACGCCGAGGGAATGAAGAAGAAATTCGGTGTGATGGGTGAGCCCCTCTTCCTCGGAGTTGTGGTGGGAATCGGCATCGGCTGCCTTACCTGCACCTCCTGGAACGAGATCGTGGCAAATATCCCCCAGATCCTCACTCTCGGCATCAAGATGGGAGCCGTAATGGAGTTGATCCCGCGTGTCACGGTGCTCTTCATAGAGGGTTTGAAACCGATTTCCGACGCTACGCGCAGCCTCATCGCACGCAAGTTCAAGGGAGCCGATGGCCTCAATATCGGTATGTCGCCTGCCCTCGTCATCGGCGATCCGACCACCCTCGTGGTGTCGCTGCTCCTTATTCCCGTGACGCTGCTGCTCGCCGTGATCCTCCCCGGCAACCAGTTCCTGCCGCTTGCTTCACTCGCAGGCATGTTCTATCTCTTCCCTCTCGTGCTCCCCTTCACTAAGGGCAATGTGCTTAAGACCTTCATCGTAGGACTTGTAATCATCACCGCAGGCCTTTATATGGTGACCAATATCGCTCCGGCCTTCACTCTGGCCGCGCACGACGTATACGTGGCCACAGGGGATGCCGCGGTAGCCATTCCGCAGGGATTCGAGGGAGGTGCGCTCGACTTCGCCTCATCGCCTCTCTGCTGGGTGCTCTATCAGGGATGCGTCAACCTAAAATGGGTTGGAGCCGGCATACTTGTCATCATCGCCTGCGCCATGATGTGGTGGAACCGAGTCCATATCATCCGCAACCAGCGCGACATGGCCAGCAAGGACTCCGACCGCCTGCAGGAGAATATTTGACTTAAATATTAAAGTCTCACGACTGATAGCTAACAACTGAAAACTGAAAACTGAAAACTGAAAACTTATAAATATCATATGAAAAAGATACTTTTCTCCCTCGCTGCCGTAGCCGCAGCGTTCTCGATGTCGGCTCAGACATCCTACACCATCCAGCGTGCCTGCCATCCAGACGATGTAAAGGAGTACGATACCAATCAGCTCCGCGAACGCTTCTGCATGGAGAAGGTGATGGAGGAAAACAAGATCAATCTCACCTACTCCATGTATGACCGAGTGATCTTCGGCGGGGTGGTGCCCGTAGGCAAGACCATAACCCTTGAGACCATCGATCCCCTCAAGGCCGAATACTTCCTCGAGCGCCGCGAGCTCGGAGTGATAAATGTAGGCGGCGACGGCATCGTCAATGTAGACGGCAAGGACTATGAACTCCACTTCAAGGACGCCCTCTATGTGGGATGCGGCAACAAGAACGTGACCTTCCGCAGCAAGGACAACGCCAACCCGGCCCGCTTCTACATCAACTCCACCCCGGCCTACAAGCAGTATAAGAC
>JAIDTS010000067.1 GCA_029060585.1 Muribaculaceae bacterium | reverse complement strand
CTTTTCCCCGTGACCCTCTCAATTATGAGAGACAGCAGCATATATCCAAAATTCGAATAACGGAAGCCTTTGCCCGGAGTAAAGGCAATTCTTCTCCCAAGCACTATCTGTGTTAGCTCTTCATTCGTTGGAGGTCCTGAAAGATGCTTAGCAGAAATGATGTCTTTAGTATTGAACATTGGATCCCCTGCACCAAGTCCAAATCCGCCTTTATGCTGCATAAGATGGTCTACAGTAACATCGAAAAGTCTCGGATCTTTAATAGCATTTGTGTAGGCTGTATCATTAAGAATCCCGTCCAGACCAAACACCCTATCGCTGATCTTTAACTTACCCTCCTCCGCAAGACGCATAATTGCTATTGCTGTGACAAGCTTTGAAGCAGATGCAAGCCTCATTATGTTTTGTGGAGTCATTCTCTTCCCTTCTTCAACATCTGCCCATCCATAGCCCTTAGCATATAAAAGAGAATCATTACGAGTTACCGCTAAAGAAAGTCCTTTTATATTCCATCGGCCGATGAAACGTTCTATTTCCATATCCATCTTGTGCAAGGGGGCATAATCTGATTTTTCGTTAGTGAGACTATCAGACCAACAATCGGCGTATATCACACCGAGTGCCTTTTCCTTTGTGTTACTATCTCCTTTAGGACGGAGATATGCAATCACGAATATAACGACAGTGCACACGACTGCACACATGAGTACTATTCCGGTGCCTTTCCTTATATCCTTTCTTGTCATTTCAGCATTCCCTTAAAAAGGACGCGTCTTAAGCGCGTCCTTGTCGTTTATATGTTAAATCCAAAACCAAAATCAGTCACTATTCTTAAATAATGTTAATTTATGAAAGATTTTATATGTTATACAACATCTTTTCAAAAATAATCACTAATTTTGCATCGAGTTTTTCATGGTATTAGATTTTAAGGTTAACAGAAGATTGGTTGTCGTGATGACAATCAATTTTTTTTGTGCCAATATCTCACGCGGAATGATCTCACGCTAATAGAATCACGCAGAGGGGCAGAGGGCTCGCTGAGATTTTTTTCTCTTCTCGGTGCAGCACTCGGGAGCAAAGTGCGCAGAGGCTCGCTCGCTGCGCTTCGCATTGCGTGAATGGGGCAGCCTCGGTGGGAATCTCACGCAGAGTCGAGACTCAAGACTTAAGACTCAAGACTGAAGACTTATAGGCTTCGAGGGCTTTCTCGAGCACAATAAGGGCTTTCCCGAGCTCTTCGCGGTTGAGGACGTAGGCTATGCGCACTTCGTTGCGTCCCGCACCAGGCGTCGTGTAAAATCCTGAGGCGGGAGCCATAAAGACGGTAGCTCCCTCATACTCGAACTCTCGCAGACACCATTCGCAGAATTTATCCGCGTCGTCTACGGGCAGACTCGCCACCGTATAGAAAGCTCCCATCGGTATAGGGGAGTAGCATCCCGGTATACGGTTGATGCCGTCAACAAGGAAATTCCTGCGCGACACATACTCATTATAAACGTCGAGCATGTACTCTCGGCTCGCGTCTACCGACGCCTCTGCTATTATCTGTCCTATCAACGGCGGACTCAGACGAGCCTGACAGAACTTCATGACGTTGGCACGCAGTTCCTTGTTCTTCGTGATAAGCGCTCCGATGCGGATGCCGCATTCGTTGTAGCGTTTCGAAACTGAATCTATCAGCACCACATTCTCCTCTATGCCCGGCAGATGGAATGCCGAGACGTAGGGTGCACCCGTGTAGCAGAACTCGCGGTAGACCTCGTCTGAGAAGAGGAAAAGGTCGTATTTCTTCACAAGGTCGCGTATCTGCATCATCTCCTTTATTGTATATAGATACCCTGTAGGATTGTTGGGGTTGCAGATCAGTATGCCTTTCGTGCGCGGAGTAATCAGTTTCTCGAACTCCTCGATAGGGGGAAGCGCGAATCCCTTGTCGATTGAAGAGGGGATTGACACGATCTTCGCGCCCGCCGAAATGGCGAAAGCCATGTAGTTGGCGTAGGCCGGTTCGGGTACGATTATCTCGTCGCCCGGATCGAGACATGCCATGAAGGAGAAGAGGACAGCCTCCGAACCGCCTGACGTAACGATGATGTCGTCGACGTCCACGTCGATGTTGAAACGGTGGTAATATTCCTTCAGTTTCGCGCGCAGGGAAGGCAGACCGTCGGAGGGGCTGTATTCGAGCACGTCGCGGTCTATGTTTCGCAGGGCCTCGAAGGCCTGGGGCGGAGTTGGAAGGTCGGGCTGGCCGATATTGAGGCGGTAAACCTTTATGCCACGTTTGACGGCCTCGTTGGCGAGGGGCGCCAGGCGTCGTATTGGGGATGCGGGCATTTCAAAACCACGCTGGGAAAGATGTGCCATTATTTAGTTTTCGAGTTTTCAAGTTTTCGAGTTTTCGAGTTTTCAAGTTGTGGGATATTGGGTGGGGGGAGCTGCAAGCACCGCAAGGAAATCGCGCGCCGCCATTCGAGCCTCCGGAAGGTTCATCAGCAGATAGTTGCCGCAATCTTTCGGTGTTGCTCCCGGCACCTCTCCTTCGTATCCGGCAATGAACTCGAACGTCTCGCGGAGGAGCGGGATGATATCCTCGCTTGTGTAGTCACCGTTGAGCAGCAGATAGTTTCCCGTGCAGCAACCCATCGGACCCCAGTATACGATCTTTTCGCCCCACTGCGGATGGTTTCGCAGGAAAGTGGCCGCGAGGTGTTCGATGGTATGCAGGGCTGATATGGAGAGGGCTGGTTGGCGGTTAGGGGCTGTCATGCGGACGTCAAAGGTCGTGATGACGTCTGCGGAGGGGGTTGCATCCTGTCGGCTGACGTAGACGCCCGGCTGGAGAGTAAGATGGTCAATGGTAAAGCTTGCAATTTTTTTCATGGTGCAAAAATACGAAAATTTTCGCACACTGCCAAATGAAAGCTAACGCAGTTTCAGCATGCGGCCGACGGGGAGCGCATCCGATGAATTCAGCATGTTGAGCTGGCAAAGGCGCATAACGGAAATCCCCGCCTGTCGCGCAACACTCTCCATCGTATCCCCATATCGGACTATATAAGTAGCCTCATGTCGCAACGATTTCTGCTGATGAGTGTAGGCCGGTGCCTTAGGAGGCGCCGCAGTCACTGCCGTCTCCTCCGCAAACAGATACTCACCGATTCCGTAAAAATCAAAAAGAATAAGAGGATCTACGGCTATTCCCCCCAACCGAGCCTCGAAATGAAGATGCGGTCCCGTACTATTGCCCGTGTTGCCACCGATACCGACCGGTTGTCCGGAATAAATGAACTGGCCCTGCGCTACGAGCGGAAAGTGCAGATGTCCGTAGAGCGTCTCCATGCCGTCCGGGTGTGTCAGAACTACATAATGTCCATACCCTGAATGGTCATATGAAATCAGTGTCACGGTTCCGCTGATGGCAGCACGCACCGTATCACCCACCTGCAGCGCCAAATCCACGCCGTGATGCACACGTTGGAAAGCCGGCCGCCAACCGAAGCGCGAGGTAATCGGTCCAGGGACGGGACGATAAAAGGGTTGGGAGAGCTGGAGCTCTCCCTTCCTATCCGTGCGGCTTTCTCTTCCTGTCTTCGTCATCGAGCGGATAATACCGTCGAGATATGATGC
>JAIDTS010000066.1 GCA_029060585.1 Muribaculaceae bacterium | reverse complement strand
ACTGTTGAAGGAGAAAAATAAGATTGCTTAGAGTCAATTATTTATAGAGAGTTCAATGGTAGGGGCAGAGGGCTCGCCAAGCAATTCATTCTGATCGCCGATTCGGCACTCGGAAGCAGAGTGCGCCGAGGCTCGCTCGCTGCGCTTCGCATTGCGTGAGTGGGGCAGCTATTAGTAACATTCGGTAATAGCACGCGGAGGCTCCCGAGCACAGTCGCGCCTTCTTAAAGGGAATTGAACTGGCGACTGACAGCCAGATGAGAAAGGAGGGCAGGCAACGCTGATCGGCTGCGGGCTTTCGCCCTGCCGGAAGCGCGGATATGGCCGGATGGAACGCGGATCTTTTTAAGTTTTGAGACAGCTGCCTTGCCATTGGGCTTGGCCAATGCGGATTCGTCAATGAGCCTGGCTTCGCCGGCTTTCGCGGATAATATGCAACATTTAGTTAAAGGGTAGTTCAATGGTAGGCCGCTAAGGGGGGGGAGATGGGTTAGAGCTGGCCTTGCTCTATGAGGAAGGCGATGCGGTCGATCATGGCGTCGTCTTTGTTGGATTCGGGATGGAATCCGGCCTTCATGTTCATGCCGAAGAATTTGCCGAAGGTCTGCCAGAATCCTGCCCGGAAACTGCCGAGGAAGGCCTTGACGATGTTGAAGGAGCTCTGGTCGGTCTCCCGGTTGATGAGCTTGAGGAGTATCTTGCCCTGATTCTTCGTCATGTGCTTCACTACGGGTTTGTACTGCTCGAAGATGTCCTTTTCAAGGCGTTTCAGGTGCTTTTCGCGTGTCTTCTCGTCGGGGATGGAGAGGATATATTCGTAGGTCTCGCAGAGGGTTGCGAAGGCGAGCTTTGCATAGGGGAGGGTCTTGCGCACGTCGCGGACTGTCTTCCAATAGAAGTCTTCCTGCTTCTTATTCTTGAACTTCATGGGAGGATAGACATGGAAGTCCTTGAAGACAGTCATGAGCACCGTGTCTCCGTATTCGTCAGGGAATCGGTAGTATCCCTTGACCGGATTGACCTTTACGCTCAACTCGCTTCCTTCCGGAATATCAGGGAGCTGGGGCTTGGGCGCGTCGGCCCGGCTCCCGAACGAGACGGCAGCTAAGAGCAGGGTCAATATTATCCTCAATGCATAGTTCATAATGCATAATCTATCATAAATCGCCTCTCCGAGGCTACTGAGATTCCTTTTTTGCCCCAGGCTGAAGGCTAGGGTTTTGTCATGACTGTCAGCTCCCCGAGCTGATTCCTTCTGGTCGCAGGCTGGAAAGCCTGCTTTCCATAAGGAGGAAGATGGCGTCGGGGCCGAGACGGAAGAGTGGTTCAAGGAAAGAGTGGCCGGGATTGATCTTTGATTCCAATCGCGTCGCTATTTCCTTGCATCTTTCCGGGTTGGCATCGCGGAGATTCAGGATGCCTTCGATCGCATCGGCATATCCGATGAAGTCCAACATCTTCTCCATCAATAGAACGTTGAGGCGCCACAGATGTTGCGGATACACCTCGATTACAGCGGCGATTTCCGGAAAAAGATGCTGGAAATATGGTTCTCGCCCGTAGGCTGCCTCGATGGCCCCGAGATGGATGCGTGTCCAGTCGCCATGATCCGAAATCTCAAGGTGCGCAGGCTTCAGCCGTTTCGCTGCCGACGCACCACCGACTACCGGAACTGTCAGCACCATTCCCTCGGGAGCGTTAGATTCTATAAGCGTACGGGTGTAGGAGCGCGTCTTTAGAGACCCGGAGCCGAGCTTGCCCTGCACCCATTCAGTGGCTGCCAGATATGGGGGAATGCATTCAGCAAAGTATCGGCGAAGCGCTGAATTTACTTCCATTTCGAGTCCTTGTCGGGATTGGCGTTGCGGAGCACGCGATCCCAGCGGATCTTGCCGTCGAAGAGTCCCTTCTCCTCGTCGAACGATGCGAGGATGAACATCGGGCTTCCGACGATATGGTCTTCCGGCACAAATCCCCAGTAGCGGGAGTCGGCCGAACGGTCGCGGTTGTCGCCCTGCATCCAGTAATAGTCCATCTTGAAGGTATACCGGTCGGTTTCCTTGCCGTTGATGAAGATCTTTCCGTCGCGCACCTGGAGGTCGTTGCCCTCGTAAGTACGGATTGCGCGCTCGTAGATGGGAAGGTTGTAGGCGTTGAGCTTCAGCGTTGCACCCTTCTTCGGGATCCATATCTCGCCCATGTCCGGGCGTGTCCATCCGTAATCGTTGCCGAGCGGGAACATCCCGCCGAGCTCATAGAAGCCGGTCTTCGACTCCTTCATGAGTTCTCCGTCTACCTCAGGCCAGCTCTCCACTATAGCTTTCGCCTTGCTGGTCAGGGGCACATCGTAGAACATGAAGGGGATTCCTTCCACCGATACAGGCGCGTTGCCGTGGTCTTCGGCGCGCACCCCGATAGACTGCCATTTCTCGAGGGAAATCGGGGCATTGACTGGAATAACGTAGTTGTACTGCACGTTTTCCGCGTCCTCGATAGGCTTGCCGTCGATGTAGATTACGTCATCCTTGATTTTCAGACGTTCGCCGGGGAGTCCGACGCATCGCTTCACATAGTTCTCGCGACGGTCTACGGGACGGACCACGAGGTCGCCGAACATCGCCTTGTTGGCTTCGATGTATGCCTTCGGGTCGTCGATGCCACGGCGGCGCAGCTCATAGCAGATCTGATAGTAGTCGGGATTGGGTACTTTTGTGGCAACGGTGTCGCCGTTGGGATAGTTGAAGACCACGATGTCGCCGCGTTCGATGCTGCGGATACCGGCGAGGCGATGGTATTTCAGCTGAGGCTCGTCGATATAGCTTTTTGTGTTGATGATCGGCAGCGTATGCTGGGCCAGCGGGAAATGGAGAGGGGTCTGCGGTACCCGCGGACCGTAGATGGTCTTGTTGACCCAGAGATAATCGCCCACAAGAAGCGACTTCTCGAGCGATGAAGAGGGTATCTTGTAGTTCTGGCCTATGAATGCGAATATGAAATAGACAAGAATCAGCGCGTAGATGATGGCGTCGATCCATGAGAAGACGGTACGCACCGGAGGCTTGGTCTTTTTCCACCATGTCCAGGGGATATAGCCTGTGATGTAGATGTCTACGAGCAGCAGCCATAGGAGCAGCAGCCAGGGATTGCCCATCCATATCACCCACAGGAAGAATATGAGCGATACTATGCCGAAGCGCACCCAACGTGTGGGTCGGATGGCTTTCAATCTTTCGCAAAAGTCAGAAAAAAATGAATTCATAATGTAGTATAACGGAAAACGCTTTCAGTTATTGCATGGGGAGATGTGAGCGATTAGCGATTAGCGGTCAGCGATCAGCGGTCAGCGATCAGCGATTAGCGGTCAGCGATCAGCGATTAGCGATTAGCGGTCAGCGATCAGCGGTCAGCGATCAGCGATTAGCTATCAGCGGTCAGCTATCAGCGGTCAGCGATCAGCTTTGAGCTTTCAGCTATCAGCTGTCAGATGTCGGGTATAGGGGGCTGGGAAGCCGCCTTTAGAACTTGAGCATGTCCTTCATCGTGAAGAAGCCGGTCTGACCTGATCCGATCTTAAGAGGACCTACTGAGAACTTCTTGCATTTCTCGGCGAGCCATTCGGCTGCCATTACTGCTCC
>JAIDTS010000065.1 GCA_029060585.1 Muribaculaceae bacterium | reverse complement strand
AATTATTGGCGGCTTGTCCGCAATCTGACAACTGACAACTTATAACTGACAACTTAATAATAATCATGAAGACAATCTTATTTACCGCTTTATTTCTGCCGACTTTCCTTGCCGGAGCCGCACAGGTGGTGGATCCGTCGGAGCCGGGGACCGTCGCTCTCAATGACGAGGAGGCTTATCGGATAAAGACGGATATTCCTGTCCTCACCCATAAGGGAAAGGATATCTATATTCCCAATGACCTGCGGGGGATGGACCTGAACGACCCGAAATCGAAGTGGAGCTTCCACCGGATGGTGGAGACACCGAACATCGCGCTCTTCTGGGCCGATGGTTTCGGCGATGACATCACTAAGGCACCGGACCTCGAGGGACAGAATATGAAGGTAGACTTAGCCAACCTCCTCGCAAAGCTCGAGCACTTCTACGATTACTTCTACAATGACCTCGCTTTCGTGAAGCCGGGCACGAAAGCGGACAAGTACAAGATGATGGTGATGCTCGACTATTCGCTTGAAGGAACCGCCTACGGCGGAGACTACGACGGCCAGATAGGCGCACTATGGATAGCACCTAACCGCGTGCAGGACGATAAGCTGAACTGCATCGCCCATGAACTCGGACACTCGTTCCAGCTGCAGATTTCCTGCGACGACGAGGGGGAGGCTTGGGGAGGAGCCGGGATGTTTGAAATGGCATCGCAATGGATGCTATGGCAGGTGAATCCCGACTGGCAGACCGATGAGAACTACCACCTCAATGCCTTCCGCGACCTTACACACAAGGCATTCCTGCACATCGACAATATCTACCATTCCCCCTACGTTCTTGAAATGTGGGGAGAAAAGCATGGACGTCACATTATCGCCGAGTTGTTCAGGCAAGGGAAACGTGGTGAAGACCCTGTGATGACCTACAAGCGGCTGACAGGAATCGACCAGAAGAAGTTTAACGATGAGATGTGGCACAACTATGCCCGACTCATCAACTGGGACATAGACCGCGTGCGTGAAAACGCGCGTCCTTACGCCAACCAATGGTATACGAAACTCACGGATGCCGGCGGAGGATGGCAACGTGTCGCTCCGGAGAATGCTCCTGAAAACTATGGCTTCAACGCGATAGCCCTTCCTGTACCGGAGGCTGGGAAGACTCTTACGGTCGACTTCCGCGGAGAGGCCGGAAGAAAGGGTTATTTCACGAAGAATAAGGACAAGGCCGGCTGGCGATACGGAACCGTGGCGGTGGACTCCGATGGGAATACTTACTATGGCGAGATGAAGTCGGATGCCAAAGGGCGCATAGCCTACACTGCACCAGAAGACAAAGAGATCACGAATCTCTGGCTCGTAGTGATGGGCGCCCCTACGGAACACTGGCAGAACATAGACGGCGATGAAAATCCCGGGGACGCACAGTGGCCGTATTCCATAAAAATCGGCTCTTGACTTTAAAGACCTTAAAGACCTTAAAATTCAACAATCGGCAGATGAATATCAGATTTTCCATACTGGCCTTCATAATGGCATTTGTCTTTTCAGCCCAATGCGCGTTTCAGGCGCCGGACTTCAAGTTCAGGCATATAACGACAGACAACGGGCTTCCATCCAACTGCGTGCGGGCTATCGTGCAGGATGAGGAGGGATTCATGTGGTTCGGCTCAGACGGAGGTCTCGTGCGCTATGACGGCGCAGGGACAAAGGTGTTCATCCCCGGAGAAAAGGAGGGGGACAACGACGTGTATGTCCTATCCATCTGCCCTTACGGCAGAGAGCTGCTCGTAGGCACCGACCACCGCCTATACCGTTATAATCCGCGAACTGAATCGCTCGATACAATGCAGGTAAGCTATGCTGACGGAGTACGTAAACGCATCCACGGCAGTGTCTATGACATAGCCATAGACAGCAAGGGAAATGTCTGGCTTTCGGTGGAACGACAGGGAATATTCCGCATAGATCAGTCGGGAAAGGTGACGGCCAATTTCCCGTTTAACGAGACTAACGGCTACATCGGCGACATCTATATCGACGCAAACGACATGGTGTGGGCCATGAGCAACATCAAAGGAGGGGGATTATTCAGGTATGAGCCGGCAACCGGAGGGTTCCGCCCGTTTCCCATCCGCGATCCGGAGAACACTCTGCGGCACGGCGTGCTGGCCATGACAGCCGACAGCCGTGGCGACTACTGGCTCGGAACTTGGGAGAACGGACTTGTAAAGTTCAATCCCCGCACGGGCGACGTGGTCTACTCCACTCCGGGAGCAGACATATGGAACTTCTGGCACATCCACTCGATCACGGAGCTGTCACCGGGACGCCTTCTGATTGGCTCGGACAGCGGCATGACCCTCGTGGACACCTCCACAGGAGAATACAAGGCTTACCGCGCCGATGAGCTCGACCACCAGAGCCTTAGCGACCGCTTCGTATATCCGGTTGCCATAGACTCAGAAGGGGGTATATGGGTGGGGACCTATTACCGTGGTGTCAACTATGTCAGTGCCGGATCGCAGCGATTCCGCAGCTGGAAGCATTCCAGATTCATGAACTCACTAAGCGGGAATGTCGTCAGCACCTTGTGTGAAGACAGCAGAGGGGGCATCTGGCTGGGCACGGCAGACGGAGGACTCTGCAGGTTTGACCCTGACAGCGGGACCTTCCGAAGCTTTCCCCTTTACTCATCGCAAGAGCTGGAAAACGTCAACGCGCTTTGCCCGGACGGTGGACTGCTATGGGTCGGGACCTACTCGAAGGGAGCAGGCCTACTCGATATGGAGACAGGGCGATGGACTCCTATGAAGGTAGAAGACCGCAATACCTCCTACAGCTGCTATGCCATCTGCAAGGACAGCGAGGGAAGAATCTGGATGGGGGCGACAGAAACACTCGCACTGTATGACCCGCACGACAATATCTTCCGTCCGGTAAAGAAACTCAACGGATGGATCACCGGCATAAAGGAAGACCGGTCAGGACGCCTATGGATTGCAACTCCCGGAGGAGGACTACACAGATTCTCGCCTTCCGATGGACAATGGCGACACTACTCCGCATCAAATGAGGAAGGAGCCCTACCCAACAACCATGTGCAGAGCCTATATATAGATCCTGAAGGGAATCTTTTCGTCTCCACGCCCGAGGGAGTATGCAGCTATCAGCCTAAGACTGATACCTTCCGACCTTACGATATCGGAGCCGACAACCTCTCGGTGCAATCCGTATGCAGGACAGGCGATGAATTCTGGATAGCCACAAGCAGCGGCCTCATAAACATGAAGGAGGGAACTGCCCGAATATACGGAATGGCAGACGGGCTAAGCGACAGTCAGTTCGTTCCGGGAGCTATGCTCATGGCCTCGGACGGAAAGATATACTACGGGACTGTCAACGGACTTTCATGCGTAGACCCTCGGCAGGTATACGGCAAAGGGAATCCCCCTGTAATGAAATTCACCGGACTCGACATACTCAATAATCCGGTCAGTGTCGGCGACGGACCACTCAGGGCCTCGCTCAACGACATCGAGACGCTTGACCTAAGCCATGCGGAGAATACCTTCAGCATATATTTCTCGGCATTAAGCTTCGCAAGACCGGAGGCGAATTCCTACCGCTATACACTCGAAGGGTTCGACAAGACATGGCTCGACGCAGGCAAGGAAAACCGCGCGACATATTCCAACCTTCCGCCCGGTTCTTACACTTTGAGGGTCAAGGGCGCGAACAGCGACGGGGTGTGGAACGACGAGGGTATCGCACTGCGTATCGTGGTGCATCCGGCCTGGTATGCCTCTACAATCATGAAGATCGTCTACTATATACTCGGCACTGCACTGATCCTCCTGCTTGTGTATCTTGTGGTCAAACGATTGCAACGAGCCCATATCAAGGAACTCGACCGCATCTCGAGCAACAAGGAGAAGGAGATGTTCCGCTCCAAGCTAAATTTCTTCACCATAGTGGCGCATGAGATCCGCACCCCCGTATCGCTGATCATCGGTCCGCTGGAGAAAATATTGGATTCATCGGAAAAATTCAGTGCTCCGGTGAAGGAAGACCTAAAGATAATCGACCGGAACTCGCGGAGACTGCTCTCTCTCGTAAACCAGCTTCTCGACTACAAGAAGGTGGAAGACAACGCGCTCCCGATGGGATTCCGTCATGAACGAGTGGTGCCGATCATAGAAAGCATCGCCGACAGATTCCGTCCGTCGCTCGAGCATAAGGGAATATCGCTCCATCTTGAGTTCCCACAACCGGACCTTACCGCCGACATCGACCCGGAAGCAATCACAAAGCTTGTCAGCAACCTCATCAACAATGCCCGGAAGTTTACGAAAGATTCGATTTCTGTATGTTGCCGTACGATGGACGACGGGGAGCACTTCATGATAAGCGTGGAAGATAATGGTATAGGGGTAGATAAGGAGAACCAGGATAAGATCTTCAAGCCATTCTTCCAGGTGCTTGACAACATCAACGAATCTAAAGGGGGTACGGGGCTTGGCCTATCGATAGTAAAAAGCGTGGCAGAAGCACATGGAGGCACTGTATCGATAGACAGCGTACCCGGCAAAGGCGCACGTTTTACCGCCATCCTTCCACTTAAGCAGACAGCTGTAATGCCATCCGAGCCAATAGAAAGGGAAATCGAAGAAGAGAGAAGTCCGGATGGAGGAATCGAAACGGAAACAATAGAAGAAAAGCCGGTGCTCCTCGTGGTGGACGACAACGAGGAGATGTTATCCTTCATAGCGTCGCATTTCGAATCAAACTACAATGTAGTCACCGCCACCAACGGACAGGAAGCCCTGAATCGTATGGCACACTCGAAGGTCAGCCTAATCATTTGCGACTGGATGATGCCGGTGATGGACGGTGTGGAATTCCTAAAAGCGGTACGCGGCAATGAAAACTACAGTCACATACCTTTCGTAATGCTCACGGCGAAGACCGACAACACGTCGAAGATAGAGACCATGCGCTACGGAGCTGACGCTTATGTCGAGAAACCTTTCTCTATCGGCTATCTCGATGCGAGGATAGAAAACCTGCTTGAGATGCGGAGGAAATTGAGAGAGAAATACTCCAACTCTCCTTTCGAGCCAATCACGACACTTGCACCTACTCAGGTAGACAATGAACTGCTCACCCGAATGCAGAAGCTTATAGACGATAATCTTGCGGATGCGGACCTTAATGTGGATTTTCTCGCAGAACGTCTCGGAATCAGCCGCAGCGGTCTCTACGACAAGATACGAAGTCTTGCAGACGTCACTCCTCACGAGCTGATACAGCTCTCAAGGCTTAAGAAGGCGGCTGAGTACCTGACGGAGGGAAAATACAGGGTGCAGGAGGTTAGCTACATGGTAGGTATCAGCAACAGCAGCTATTTCTCGCGGCTGTTCCAGAAGCAGTTCGGGGTGAAGCCGTCGGAATTTGGGATTAAGTCTTGAGTCTTAAGTCTTAAGATAAGACTACGTAGATGAAAACAAAACAGCCTCGCTTTGACTGAAGCGAGGCTGTTTTGTTTTCACAGTATTTATTTTTGATTAAGGTGAATATATATTGTAAATTAGATTAAGGACTTCGTGTTTTTCAAGTATTTCTTCTTGTGTGTCTTTCAAGTATTGAATCTCGATTAAGTCTGTGTGTCTTTCAGGTATTTTTCCTTAGATATAGTCTATAGTGTGTCGTGTGTATTTCTTTTTAAGGCATCCGATGGTGATTCTCAATTCACCATTCTCAATTCTCAATTACGCATCAGTAGGCGAAGTCGGCGAGCTGCTCGCGGAGACGCTTGCGTGCGAAGAAGATGCGGCTCTTCACTGTACCGACGGGGAGGTCAAGCTCTTCGGCGATCTCGCTATACTTGTAGCCTGCCACGTGCATGTTGAAGGGGATACGGAACTCGTCGTCGAAAGTGTTGATGACAGCGGTGATCTCCTTTACGGAGAGGCTTCCTTCGGGAGTCTCGAGTGCGGATTCCTGGGAGGTGTTGAGGTGGTAGAGGTCGTCGGTTGTGTCGACGATAGTGGCCTGGCGCACATTCTTACGGTAGTTGTTGATGAAGATGTTGCGCATGATGGTGAAAACCCATCCCTTGAAGTTAGCGTCGGAGGTGAACTTCTCCTCGTTGTCGAGGGCCTTGAGGGTAGTGTCCTGAAGGAGGTCGGCAGCCTGCTCGCGGTCGGAGGTGAGCTGGTATGCGAAGCTCATGAGGTTTGACTGGAGGTTGAGGAGGTTTGTGCGGAATGAGTTGTTGGATGCCATGATCGTTATTTTTTTGTTGGAGTCGCTTTCGCTTATCCGGGGTTTGTAAAAATTTTTGAAAAGTTTAAAAGAACTTGTCTTTGTCTCTATAACGTTAGCATTTTTTTAAATGTTTCGTTAAAAATTTGCAATATCGGCAACAATCATTAAACAATTTTGCAACACGCTAAGAATGAGTGTATTACAGACGATTAAATTAATATATCATTATTGAAACAGGGTGTTACAGGCGTGCAACAATTCTGCAACAGAAAGGTTCACGGCAGTTTTTTATCAATAGCCTAACGAACTGATATGAACGTAAATATGGAGCTTACATTTTGTAAATTTTATAGGATTTCATTCCATTTTGAAAGGAATCCTGCAAAAGCAAAATGCAACCAGAATTTTAACACTTGCGATGTTACAACTCTATAACCATAAAGATTATTCAATCTCTTTCTTTGGGGGCTTGATTTCCAAGTAATCTTGGGCTTTGGCAGAGGAGATGACACTACGGCCGAGTTTGGTCTCAAGTTCGTTGCGGGCTGCTTTGGCTACATTGCCTCCACTTTTGGCGCGACATCAGTCATACGCATCTTGCCATCGGCAGCCTGAAGTTTCAACTGGTGACAATTTGTCACCATTTCATTTCCTTCAGCTTTTAGCCTTTGTTTCAGCTTATTCCAGTACTTTCTACCGTCAATGCTGTCAGTCAGCACTTGCACTATATCCGCAACTGAAAAATACCATTCCTCAGTATCATTATCCCAGACAGTACGGATTTTATTCTCGTTAAATAATTGTATTTGGTTCTTTTTTGTCATAATTATGATGAGTTTAATTACTTAGAAGATCTGGCCGTAGGAGGCGCGGTCGAGGGCACGGTAGCCCATGGCAATATCGTCGAAGGCCACGGGGTCTACCTCGCACTGGATGTCTATATGATCTATGATTTTATCAGTCCGTTTTAGGTTCATTTTATTCAAGATAGTATTTGCGGCGCTCCTCGGATGTCAGCTGACGGTTTTTGAAACGTTCCCGAGCCTCGTCCATAAGTTCTTGCAGCGGTTTCCAATCCCAAATCCGAACGCTTCCGTCACCTGAACCGGAAACTATCCGTCTTCCGTCAGGACTGAAAGCAACAGAATTAACCTGATCTGTATGTCCCTCCAAAGGTTTGCCTATCTGTGTTCCTGTTTCCGCATCCCATATCCGCACGGTTCCGTCTGTTGAACCGGATACAATAAGGGTGGCATCCGGACTGAAGGCAACAGAATGAAGCGCACCTGTATGTTCTTTCAATGGTTGGGCAATCTGATTTCCTGTTTCTGCATCCCATATTCGCAAGCTTCCGTCACTTCCACCGGAAACTATTTTCTTGCCGTCAGGACTGAAGACAACAGAAAAAACACTTATATCAGAAGGAAGTACTAACTGACAAATCAGAAGCAATGTTTCTGAATCCCATATCAGCAAGCTTCCGTCACTTCCCCCGGAAACTATCCTTCTTCCATCGGGACTGAAGGCAACAGAATAAACAAAGCCTGTATCCCTTGTAGACCCACCTTCCAACGATTGACCTATCTGTCTTCCTGTTTCCGCATCCCATATCCGTAAGGAATTGTCCCATGAACCGGATACTATCTTCTTTCCATCCGGACTAAAGGCGACAGAAGTAACATCGCCATGATGTCCTGTCAATGGCTCACAGATCTGCTTTCCGGTTTCTGCATCCCATATCAGCAAGGTATCGTCTTTTGAACCGGAAACGATTCTCTTTCCATCCGGACTGAAGGCCACCGACTTAACATAATTATCATGACCGTCCAAAGGAACACCGATCTGTTTTCCAGTCTCCGTATCCCATATCCTAACATTGTCAGCTCCCCCGGAAACGATTCTCTTTCCATCCGGGCTAAAGACAGCAGAAGAAACGAAAAAAATATGCCCATCCAATGATTTACCTATTTGTCTGTCAGATTCCATATCCCATATCCGTAATGTATAGTCCATTGAAGCGGAAACAATTTTCTTCCCATCAGGACTGAATGCAACCGAATTAACCCAATCCGTATGCCCCTCCAAAGGGTTACCGATTTGTATTCCTGTCTCCGCATCCCATATACGCAAGCTTTTGTCATTTCCCCCGGAAACTATCCGCCTTCCGTCATGACTGAATACGACAGAATTGACTGGTGCTCTATGTCCCTTCAAGGGTTTACCGATTTGTGTTCCTCTCTCAGCATCCCATATCCGCAAGGTTTCATCATCTGAAGCGGAAGCAATCCTCTTCCCGTCAGGACTTAAGGCAACAGAAGCAACCATAGAAGTATGCCCCTCCAAAGGCAGACCTATCGGCTTCCCTGTTTCTGCATTCCATATACGTACAGTTTTGTCGCTTGAACCGGAAACTATCTTCTTCCCGTCCGGACTAAAGACAACCGAATTAACGGAAAATATATGACCTTCCAATGGCTCCCCAATCTGCTTTCCTGTTTCTGCATCCCATATTCGGATGGTATCGTCCCATGAACCGGAAACAATTCTCTTCCCATCCGGACTGAAGGCAACTGAACAAACAGAGCCTGTATGCCCTACCAATGGTTCCCCGAACTGCTTTCCTGTTTCTGCATCCCATATCCGCACTATTCCGTGTTGTGAACCGGAAACTATAAGTTTGCCATCATGGCTGAAGGCAACTGAGATACATATTTCAGTATTTATTATCGTTGTGTTGGACAAAAGAGCGCTCCGCAAAGCACCTTCAGCTTCTGCGCAGTATGGGCGGTCAGGATTATCAAGGTCTTTCGGCAAAACTTCAAGAGCCAAAAGAGCAGCCCCGTAAGCATCACCTTCATCAATAAGTTGGCTTGCCTTTTCTCCAACAACTCGAGCTCTGTTCTCCATCATCCTCCAGTTAGCCTGAGAGATTTTTCTATTCTGTGCCGCAATATATAATCCCACTCCCAAACAGATTAATGCGAAAAGGATAGTAACAGATATTATAGTATTTCGCCTGCGGCGTTCCGATCGTTCGTGGCGCTGCCAAAGGGTATCAAAGCGAAGGTTAAACATCCGCGCGATGACTTTGATTGCAGCTGCATCACGACCCATCTCGTTGATGTTAATACCGAGAATTTCTTTTTCTCCAGAGAGTTTCCGCAAGTCTTCAGGAAAACATTCATCCTCCGGATTCTTTGCATTCGGAGTGCCACCAATTATAAACGGAATGATCTCATTCTCCTTACCATGGTCTATAAAATACTGAACTTCCTTAGATACCCAAGGACTTTTAGCCGAACGCGGGGAGCAGATTACAATCAGATATTTGGATTCTCTTAATCCTTTTTCAATCTCAGCCTTTAGATTTCCACCTGATAAATCAGATTTATCCCTAAATACAGGATGGATTTTCGCAGGCAACTTCGGATTCTCCTTTCGTATGCCCACAGGGAACCCATATGCTTCCAGTTTTTTCTGAAGCCATTTTGCCCATTTTTCATCTTCTCGTTTATAGCTGATAAAAGCGTAATAGGTATATTGTGGAGGTAAAGAATCTGTCATGGTGTTTGGTTGTTATCTTATTGAGATTACAAAGATAGTGATTCTATAAGTTTTATGCAAATTTCATTATTGATAATCGAGAAGATCCTGTAGGGAATCGAGATCATCGAAAAGGGTTTGGTCTTCTTCGTCGGCTTTCTGGGCTTCAAGCATCTTTCTGCGGGCATTAAAATCATGATAGATTGCTTTGACCTTTGCCTCCATCTGCACAGCAGTAATCTTTCCTTTGTCTTTCAAGACTGGTTTATCTTGGAAATCAAGAAGATTATCTACATTCTTGCGCCAGTATTGCAGTGTAAGGTCCTGACGACCTTTGACTCGCATCTCTGCACTGTAAGAAAGATTTCTACCAGTCTGTTGAGATCCTCAATCTCTTCTGCTTGCAGATAGTTCTTTGCTATGACAACATCGCCTTGCCTTACTATATTTCCTTTCCATGACGTCAATCCCATATTTGGGAGATTGGAGTCAGCACGGGCTACAATCAGTTCAGATGCAGTCTGCTGAGTAATCGCATATATAAGTTTATTCTGGGTCTCCGCAAAAAACATCTGGGTGGCCTTGTCGGTCTTGTCATAGTCGCT
>JAIDTS010000064.1 GCA_029060585.1 Muribaculaceae bacterium | reverse complement strand
GCGAGGATTGGGGCCACCACATCGTAGTCTTTGTTCTGGCAGGCAGCCATGCCGAGAAGGCAGGCTGCGCTGAGAACAGTATAGATTGATTTGTTCATGATCGTTTTAGTTTTAAATGGTTAATAGCCTTTGTTCTGGACGTAGAGGCCCGGAACGTAGTAGAGCTGGTTGTAGGGCACGGGGTAGAACTCGTTCTTTCCGGCAGTGTAGTGGGCGCTTTCGTAGTATTTTCCGTAAGCGGTGCCGTCGTAGCTTGAGTTCTTTGCCTTTTCGAAATAGCTGTTGAGCGTAGTGGAGGCGATACCCCAGCGGCGGAGGTCGAAGTAGCGGCTGCTCTCCATTGCCATCTCGAGACGGCGCTCCATGCGGAGGCATTCACGTGCGTGAGCCTGGTCGCCGAAAGTGGCTGATGAATAGAGGGAGATCTCGCAGAAGTCCTTTGCATAGGCGATGTGCTTCTCGATGGAGTCTTTGGCACGCTGGCGGATATCGTTGATGATGTCCATCGCTCCATTGAGGTTGCCGAGCTCGATCATGGCCTCGGCACGCATCAGCATAACGTCGGTGTAGCGGAACACATAGTCGTTCATCGCGAATGCCTGCCATGATCCTTCGAAAGTCTCGCCTGCGCTGCGCTGGGGCACGTCCTTGAGTGAAGTGTAAAAACCGTAGTCGCCCGGTGTGCGGGAGTTGGCGGTCGTCATCATATACTCATCCTCATACTTGTAGGGGAATGTTGGCATACCTACAGTGTGGAACAAACGGGGATCCCATTTCTGGGAGTTCACGTTGCCCATCACGGGATAAGCGCTGTTCTTGTCATAGCTGTCGATCATAGGGAGACCGTCTTGAGTCTTGTAGGCGTCCACGAGGTTCTGTGAAGGCTTGTGGAAGTCCCATCCGCAAGACCACATTCCCCAGCAGCCGTTGAGCATGTTGCTCCAGTTTGCACGGCCGAAGCGGGTGTTGTCTTCGGTATACTGCGAGGTCTGCACTGCGAAGATCGATTCTTTACTGTTTTTGTATTCAGGAAGGAAGATGTCGCCGAAATCCTCAAGATAGCCGTATTTAGATTTAGCAACGACATCGGTGTAGTCGATCACCTTCTGCATGTATTCCTTGTTGATGAAACCGACGCCGTCGGTAGCCTCGTATCCGTCGCCCCAGGCGATTGTGAGATAGCACTTCGCGAGGTAGGATGCGGCAGCAATCTTGTTGGCACGGCCTCCGCCGTCTGTCACCTCTTCCGGAAGTACGTCATAGGCCATCTGGAACTCGTTGATCACCTTTTCCCAGAGCTGTTCGTAGGTGAACTGGTTGTTGGGAGTCTGTTCCTGGAGATTGTTGCGGAAGACATTCTCGTCAACCCATGGAATCTGACGGAACATTGTCAGAAGCTTGAAGTAGCTGTGTCCGCGGAGGAAGTGAACCTCACCCACACGCTGTGCGGCTGTCTTCTCGCCGAGTTTCTCCACACCGTAATCCTCGAGAGCCACAAGCGCGCGGTTGCAGCGGGAGATATTACAGTAGAGACGATACCAGAGTTCGTCGAGCTCACCGGGAGTGGAAGTAAGTGTCGACCAGATCTCCATTGGGTGATATCCTGTGTCGGTGAGGCCACCGCCGCCCTTCATGCAGTCGTCGGAGCCGAGGTCGCCGTAGGGCCAGAGATTGAATGGATATGTATACCAGCAGTCGCCGAGGGAGGCGTAAGCCGCGTTTACCATCTTGTCAGGCTGGGAGTAAGCCAGGTCGCCGTCAACCACACCTGTCGGGGGCACGTCGATGAAATCGTTGCAGGCAGTAAGGCCGAGGGCAACAAGAGGGAGTATATATGATTTAAGAGATTTCATTTTGAATCCGAATTAATGGTTGATTTTTAGAAGTTGAGCTGCAGACCGAAAGTGAATGATGTCGGGATAGGATAAGCCCAGTTGGGGTTCTCCGGGTCGGTGCATGTGAGGCTCTTGCTCTTGATGGTGGCGATATTGTTGCCGGATACATAGAAGCGGGCTTTTGTCATGCGGAGTTTCTCAAGCACCTTGTCAGGGAGGTTGTAGCCGATCTGGATTGTGCGGAGCTTGCCGTAGGAGCCGTTTTCCACGAAGTAGGAAGATGCGCGTCCCTCGTCGCTGTTGTTGTTGGTCGAAAGCATCGGGATGGTCGAATTCTGGTTCACGTTGGGCAGCCATGCGTCGAGCACACGCTGACCCTTGTTGCTGCCGGCGTCTGTTACGGCCCAGAAGTCGTTCTGGAACTTTTGGTTGTTGTAGACATCCTGTCCGAGGACACCCTGCCAGAACATCTGGAGGTCGAAGTTCTTATATGTTAGTTCGAGGTTGAGGCCGAACGAAAGGTCGGGTACCGGGCTGAATATCCAGGTCTGGTCGTCGGGAGTGATGCGTCCGTCGCCGTTGAGGTCCTTGTATTTCATACCTCCGACACGTGCGTTGTCCTGTCCGTAGGCGAGCACTTCCTCCTGAGTCTGGAAGAGGCCGTCGAAGACGTAACCTACGATAGAACCGAACGGACGGCGTGACTGAACGAGGTTCTCGGTAGTGGTGTGAACGTATGAGCCTGTGGTGGTAGAGGGAAGGTATGTCACGCGGTTGCGGAAGAAGTCAAGGTTGAGGTTAGCCTTGTAGCCGAGTCCGCAGGCGAGTTCGTCGCGCCATCCGATCTGGAATTCCATACCCCAGTTGCGGAGCGAGGGACCATTGAGCCAGCTTGCTCCGCCTTCACCCATAGAGCCGAGATAGGCCGGGATGATGAGCATGTCCTTGACGTCTTTGATGTAGGCGTCCCATGTGCCTATGAGTCGGTTGCCGAAGAGGCCGAAGTCAATACCGGCGTTATACTGGATTGTCGATTCCCACTTCAGGTTGGGGTTGGCCGTCTGGCTTGCGTAGTAGCCCGAGGGGAAGATGCCGCTCTGCTGGAGAAGGAGGTCGTAGGCTGTGGAAGTCACGCGGTCGTTGCCGTAGTCGGCTACGTAGAGTGCGTAGCGGGCGGTGTTGGAGATAGCCTGATTGCCGGTCTTACCCCATGATACGCGGACCTTGAGGTCGTCGAGCCATTTCTTGTTGATATTCTCCGAAACGCGGTAGCCAAGAGTGGCAGCCGGGAACGTACCGTAGCGGTTATTGCTTCCGAAGCGGCTCGAACCGTCGCGGCGGATGGTGAAGGAGGCGAGGAGAAGGTCTTTCCAGTTATAGTCTACCTTACCGAAGAAGGAGACGAGTGCGTAGGCTGACTTGTTACCTGTGGAACGTTCTACACCTGAAGAAGCGTCGGGATACATGTAGTCGGGAGTCTCGATGTCGTAGTTCTCGTTGTAACCTGAGAAGTCGATGCGGCTCTGACGGAACATCTCCATACCTGCGAGTACCGTCAGGTGGTGCTCATCCTTGAAGGAAACGTTGTAGTTGGCGGTGTTGGTCCATGTCCACTTGGAGTCGTTTGCCTGTGAGAGGGTAGTGGAGTTGGTGTCGTTGTTTACGATGTCGCTGTGGAAAGTATAATTGTAAGAGTGGATGAAGGCGGCGTCATAGTCAAGACCGAAGTTGGAGCGGAGTGTAAGACCCTTCACAGGCTTGATGTCGATGTAGGCGTTGCCGAAGAGTCGCCATACGTTGAGGGCATTATCCTTGTTGAAGGCGAGCTCGCGGAGTGGGTTCTGGCGGTCTGCCATACTTCCTACCGGACCTGCGTATGTCACGCCATCGGTCTCGAATACCGGGACGATTGTGGGCATCTTGAGGGCGTTCTCAAGAGGCTGGCAATCTACCTGCTCTGTATATGTTAGTGTGAAGTTCTCGCCGACGCTCACTACCTTGGAGATTTCGTATGAAGAGTTCATACGGGCGGCGATGTTCTGGAAGTTGGTGTATTTGAGGATACCGTCGTTTTTCTTGTAACCGAGGGAGAAGAAGGCGGTTCCTTTCTCGGAAGATGTGGATACAGAGGCGTCGTAGTGCTGTGCGAAGCCGGTGCGGGAGATTTCGTCGAGCCAGTCGGTGTCAGACATCCTCATGGTCTGCTTGCGGTTGATGAAGCCGTCATACTGACCGTTGACCAGATAGTCGCGATACTCGCCCGTGCGATAGTCGTAGGCTCTGATGGGATAGCCGGAGGTGGCGTTGAGATTGAGGCCGTAGCTGGATGCGTATGCAACAGGGTCGATACCGTCGTTGAGTGCGGCCTGGGCCATAGCGGTTGCATATCCGGGTGTGTTGAGGAGGCGCATCTTGGACTGGGAGGAGTAGAACTGAGTCGTGAAATTGGCGTTGAACGCTACATTCACCTTGCCCTGGCTCTTACCTTTCTTTGTGGTGATGATGATCACACCATTGGCAGCCCGAGAACCATATATAGAAGCGGAAGCCGCATCCTTAAGCACCTGCATGCTCTCGATGTCGTTCATGTTGAGGGAGTTCAGTGTCGCAGTGGTAGGAACTCCGTCGATGATGAAGAGAGGATCCTGAGAAGCGTTGAAGGAGCCGATACCACGGATACGGACCGATCCTGTGCCTGCCGGAGAACCGTTGGCGGAGATTGTCATGCCCGGCACCTTACCCTGAAGGGCACGCATCGGGTCACTGTCTGATGATGTCTCGAGAGATTTGGTCGAGACCACCGAGACGGCACCTGTAAGGTCGGCCTTACGTACTGTCTGGTAACCAACCACTACGAGTTCGTCGAGCAGGCCGGAGTCTTCGTCAAGGTAGATTGTCATGCTTTCCTGAGCAGGAAGCTCTACCGACTGATAGCCTACGTAGGATACCTTAATGGTTGCGCCTTCCGGCACGGTAAGTTGGAAAGCTCCGTCTATGTCGGTGGCAGTACCCTGCTGAGTGAGTTGGCACATTACAGTTGCGCCGATCAGGGGTTCGTCATCGATGCGGGAATAGACGGTTCCGTTCACAGTGATGTTCTGTGAATAAGCCATGACTGCTGTGAGCAGGATCATGATGGCACTGAGGATTCCTTTTTTCATGAGATATGGGTTTTGTAAAATTTTCTGCCGCAAAGTTAGCGTAAAACGTTACTATCCATATATGAAGAATCTTGCATCGGCTATCAAAAAAAGATAGATGCAAGATTTGTTGTAGTCTTCGCAACAAAATTATCACCTCCATCCAATATAAAAAAAGTGCGCACCCGGAGTGGATATACTCCGAACTGCGCACTTGTGTGTGCCCCCACCACCTATGGCGGGGAGAGTATAGAGCGGCGAATACGGTCATGTCGCGGCTGTCAGGGTCGATACTCTTTTTGTCAATTCATAATGCATAATGCACAATGCATAATCGCCGAGACAGTGGACCGTCGGGCCTCAGGCCTGTCGAGGGCGATTTGCGGTGCGCGTCATGCTTTTCCGGGATGCCGGGTACGGGCGTGGCGACAGTGGACCGTCAGGCCTCAGGCCTGTCGGCATGGACGTACCGGATGCATCCTTCGTATGCATTGACTTTTCCGGCCCTGTGTCTCGGATGGAAGCCCTTCGGGCTAAAGCCGCAAGAGGCTTACCCGGGGGACAAACCACTCTGCTCATGGGACGTGAGGCTGATCTCCATATGGGAGACAAAGCACTCTCCGCGGGAGAGAAGGGCCGGTTTTGTAACAGACTTGTCATTGTACTCTTTCTATGGCTCGGAGAGCCGTTTTCATCGTTTTCAACGTTGTCGGCGTTGTCGGTGATGATTGCGGCAGTGCTGGACATAGCGCGGTGTGGACCGTCAGGCCTCGGGCCACCGTGAGGAAACTCAATTCAATGCATAATGCACAATGCGTAATGCATAATTACTCGGCGGGCATTGGATCCTGTTCGGGCACCTCCTCTGAGGCTGCCATGCCACCCTCCTCTGAGGCGTGGTTGAACGGGAATGCATTGGATATTGTTTCCGAGTGCAAAGTTAATACATGGAAATGGGGGTCGAGCCTTATCCATAGCATATTTTGAAAAGTCTTCAGTCTTCAGTCTTAAGAGTGGGGTGGCATCACGCTGGGAGCGCGGTGGGGCAAAGGGCGCGAGCTGGGTCAGCGGAGGCGGATGGTAGGTTTCGGTGATAATATTGGCTCAGGCTTCACGAAGATCAAGAACGCATGGAAGGAGCTCGGATACCCATCTCCCACCATCCGTAAGGTAGATGAAGTAAATGAAGTATGGCTGACCTTGCCACTGCCTACAGACTTTACAATTTTTATAGCATTGTTTGAGGGTGTGAATTGACCCGATACCCGACACTTATAATCATATCAAGGTTATAGATTGGAATTTGACGTTCCACCTGGCGTTTGCCCTCCGTTTGAACTTGTGCAAAAAGTGCACAAGTTGAATCAGGCTTCAATAGGTCTAAAAAGAGAACGTCCGAGTAGCATTTGAAGGTCGACCAAAGCATGTGACGACTACAAGGATATTCCCAAAGTTTATTCGGCCGGGAACCGAATGAATTTCTTTATTGTTGACTGTTCATTTTCAGAAAGGCGTTACTTAATTGCAAGGTTAGTAAATTTTACTGAGATTGTAGTTATAAGTTGGTCGAAAGTTTTTTGTGGAGTGATGTTTCACCTTCGACAAACCGGCTGCGTGATGGTTGGGAAGATTGGATAAAGCGAGTATAAGGAGGGATTAAAGTTGCCGATTCAGAAAAAATCATTATCTTTGTCATCAGTAAAGCATATCTGAAAAATGTATAGGGAAGACAGTCAAAAATTTTTATGGGATTCGAACCTCGCAACAGCGATTGGAATCGCTGTGAAGGATTTCGGAAGAGGTATACTCGACCAGCAAAGGCTGATCGGTATACTTAAAGATTACCAAGCCTTCAGGCAATTGACGTTTGCCGAACATATCATCAGGACACTTATCATCAGACACTTTCTATTAAAACCATAATGATTATTCCGGCAGGAAAGATAATCGATCCAGATCCTATCGATTACCGACGAGAGCAGTTCGACGAGGAAAATAGACCATTTTATGGGGACGGTGGCACGAGGCCCGAAGGTCCACTGTCGACGCGAGTATCTCCTTTAAAAAACAAAGTGAATTTGGATTATTTTCTTACGAGGATCTTTTTGGCTGCCGATTTTTTTTTGAGTTTTCAGCGAATTTCTTAAAGATTCCTTTTATACGATTCTCGTTTTCCAGTCTTCTATGCAGCGGGTCTCTGATGAGAAGTTGACTCCGATTTCTACGATACGGCGACCGTCAGCCTGGAATTTACGGGAGTATTTCTTTTTCTCAATCTGCTTCAATGCCTCATCAGCGGTTTTATCGTATTTGAGCTCTATGACGTAGATGTAGTCTTCTGTCTTGATCACGATGTCGATGCTTCCGTCGGATGTAGAGGATTCAGCCTCAGTCTCAAGCCCCAAGAGATCCACCAGCAGAAAAAAGGCATTATGGAAGTTGTTCTCATTGTCCATCTTCATCTTGAAATGGATGCCGGCGAAATATGCCTGAAGGCATTTCATTGCTGCGTCTACATCGCCAAGGATGAAGTACATCACCATGTCGGAGATGATTTTCTTCTCCTCCTTATCGGAAAGACTTTTGATGTAGTAAGGAAGAAGTACCTTGAAAAGACCGTCTTTGACCTCGTCGTTGGGAATACCAAGCCTGTATCTTCTGATTTTCGGATGATAACTCTTTATGGTGAGGTAGCCGGTCTGGTAAAGGAGAGCGAGGGGCTGTGGTGTCAGGAGGTCGAGACCTTTCATGTCGTCTTCCGTGCAGTAAGTGTCAAACATCTCTGGAAGATTGGCGTTGACACGTTTCAAGGTCTTGGCGACGATTCTTGGCATACCGGTGTCGTTCCAATAGTTGGCTATCTTTGAGTCGGCCATTGCATTGAGAAGCGACCAGGGATTGTATATTTCGCTGCCTTCGGCTGCGAATCTATAGCCGTCATAGTTCTTTTTCAGTCTCAGACATGCCTCTTCACAGGAGACATTTTCTTTTCCAGCTAATTTTGCAATCCCAGGTTTAAAATATTCAAGCAGTTCTTTCTCCGTGATGCCACATATGTCTGCATACTCATCCAGAAAAGTGATGTCGCGGAGATTGTTGAGGTCGGAAAAGACGCTCAGTTTGCCGAATCGGCTGACTCCGGTCAGGAATACCAGCCGTATATGCTCAGCCGAGCTTTTGAAATTGGAATATATGGCGGAAAGACGGTTGCGGTAATGTTCGATATTTTCCTTGTTGTGAATGTTGGCTACGAGGGGTTTGTCGTATTCATCCACGAGAATAACGACTGGTTTTCCGGTCTTCTCATGAGCTGTCTCGATAATAGTCTGTAATCGGGTTGCATATGAGCCGGCAATGTCGGTAACTTCATATTTATCCTCCAATTTACGGAATATCTTTTCAAGTTGCGCATCAAGCAGACCGGGCTCTTCATAACTGTCTCTGTTCAGGTCGAGACACACCACCGGATAAGATTCCCAGTTCCAATCAGTGGAATCGATATATAGGTCCTTGAAGAGATCTCGTTTTCCCTCGAAGAAATATTGGAGAGTAGACAAAAACAGACTTTTCCCGAAGCGGCGTGGCCGGGCAAGGAAATAATATTTGCTTTGACTTCTGGCTATTTTCTCAACAAAAACAGTCTTGTCGATATAGAGGGCATTGCCTTCGCGCAGGATCTTAAAATCCTGCTGCCCTATCGGATAATTATTGAAGTCGTTCATAATAGTCTAATTTTTGCAAATATAATATTTTTTCGGAGTCCCGGCAAATTTATTTCACATTTACAAGGTATTATTGGAGTTTCTGGCGGGTCTCGGTCGGGGTCTCTCCGTAGGCCTCGCGGTAGCATTTGGTGAAGTAGGCGGGAGTTGAGAAGCCCACCTCATAGCAGATTTCGGAGATGGATTTCTCCGATCCGGTCACCATGGCGCGAGCCTTCTTCAAGCGGAGTGTACGTATAAGCTCTACGGGGGAATAGTTGGTGATCGCCTTTATCTTTCTATAGAACTGAGTGCGTTCCAGCCCCATCTTGGCAGCAAGGCTGTCGACAGTCATTTCCGTACTGCTCATGTCCTCATAGAAGATCTTAAGGAATCTTGCGTAGAATTCATTGTCGACGTCTTTGTTTGGAACGTTTTCCCTGTCTTTCCCGGATTCTCTTACGGATGTCGTTTTTGCGGCAACCGACTGCATGGTCTGATGTACGGGATTCTGCCAGAGATCTTTTATAAGCCTCCGGTTCTTGATCAGACTCGCGCTGCGCGCCTTCAGCACTTCTGCCGAGAATGGCTTCGACAGGTATCCGTCGGCTCCGTTGTCGTAGCCCTGCACGCGCTGCTCGTCCATCGAGCAGGCGGTAAGCATAAGCACCGGAATGTGGGAGGTTATGGGCTCTTCCTTCAGTTTCCGGCAGCATTCCAGACCGTCCATTACCGGCATCATGACATCGCAGATGATGAGGTCAGGCACATATTTCACAGCTTTCTTCACTCCATCCGCTCCGTTGACAGCGGTTATTATGTTGTAGTCGCCACGCAGCAGTTCACCTACCATCTCGCGAATGTCGCGGTTGTCGTCGATCACAAGTGCGAGCGGTTTGTCGCTCTCAAACTCGAGACTGCCTTCTATATTGTCCAGTTCGGCCTCCACCGCCGATGTGCCAATCTGTTTGTCGACGAACTGGGAAGTGTCGGATACATGCACTATAGGCAGGGTGACGATGAATACCGATCCTTTGTTGAGCTCGCTTTCCACTTCTATTGAACCTCCGTGAAGCTCTACGAAAGCCTTCGCGAGCGAGAGACCTATTCCGGATCCTTTGGGATGTATGCGGTCGACTTGATAGAAGCGGTCGAAAATATTTCCGAGGTCTCTTTCGCTGATTCCTTCCCCGGTATCAGCCACACGAAGCTTAAGCTTACCCTCATTAATGCCGTATGAGATGGTAATGGAACCATTGTCGCGTGTATATTTGAAAGCATTGGAGACAAGATTGAAGAAGACACGCTCCATCTTCTCCACATCGATAGCGATATTGACCGGAGCCTCACCTTCCGGAGCCTCAAGACGCAGTTTTATGTCGCGCTTGCGCGCGAGCTGCACGAAAGACTCCGTCCAGTCGTTGATCGTCTGGCGGAAATCCACTTCCGTGAGATGCAGGTTGAGTTTGCCGTTCTCGTATTTACGGAAGTCGAGGATCTGGTTGATCAGACGCTGTAGAATGCGTACGTTCTTGTCAGCTATCTTGGTGAGCACCTTCTGCGACTGGGTCAGGTTGGGGGCCGACGCCAGCTGAGACACAGGTTCGGCGATCAAGGTGAGGGGAGTGCGCAAGTCGTGGGAGACATTGGTGAAGAACATCAGTTTCGATTGGGTAGCCTCCTCAAGTTTGC
>JAIDTS010000063.1 GCA_029060585.1 Muribaculaceae bacterium | reverse complement strand
CTTTATCGGAAGTTTCCACTAAAGGCTTCGCAAGGTCCCTCCCGAAAAGCAATGCAAAATTAGTGCTTTTTTCTGAATTGTGCAAGTTTTTCGGATATTTTTTTTGAAAAAATAATAGAGCACACAAAGGGCGCAGAGATGCAATGAATGCAAAGCTTTTTATTTTAGAAACTTATCTAAAAAATCCAAAGTCATTCGTTGAACTCTTTTCGGCATCTCGTGGCCCTGCGGAAGAAGATGTGTCTCTAGCCTGTCGCCGACTCCCTGGCTGTCCCAGACCTGATGCATCGTGTCGTAGCACTCCATCACTGCGTGTGGCTTGAAGAGTTTGTCGGTCTCGCCGTTGATAAGCATCATGGCGTTTGGGCAGGCAAGGGAAGCGATATGGGGGTAATCAAGCTGAGCGAAGACACCTCCAAGGTTGTTGGCGAATCCTCCGCGTTCATGACGACCGTATTTCCAATCCATCATCGCATCCTGCGTTGTCATCCAGCAGACTCCTACGCTCGCTTTAATCAGTGGCGAAACTGCCGCCAGCATGAAAGTACGGTAGCCACCCATTGAGAGACCGGTACATCCAATCCTCTCTGCATCTACTTCAGGCAGGCTTGCAAGGAACTCTGTCGCGTAACTGTCTTCATATGTCATCCAAGAAGAGAGGTTGCGACCGAGCAGCAACATATTGCCCGCCACGCTTGCAAGATGAGTATTGTCACTTCCTTCCTTACATCCACGTTCACCCCACATGAGTGCGTCTGTGGAAAGAACCACATATCCGTTCTTGGCAAGATAGTCCCCTACATACTGACCTTCATATAGATTGTCGGCCCAGGCATCACTGTCTTCGAGAACCGACTGATCTACTCCGAACGGACGCACCATCTTCTCCTTTCCGATGGTGAAATGAGCTCCATGATCGTGGAGTGCTATGATACCGGGATGGGGACCTTCGCCGTCGGGCACAAGGAGATAACCCTTGACACGCGAATATTTTGTCAGGTTGAATTCAATCTTATGCGCTGTATAACCGTCGCGCTTCTCACTGTCGATTATCACCATATCGTATGAGTTTGCCCGGGGAGGAGGAAGAAGCATCTCTTCGGCAAGCTTAGCCTTTGCCGTTGTCCTCCATTGATTGAAGTCAGTGATGTCGCTGTGTCCCCAGGCCATAGGGTAGGTGAATTCGGTCTTAAGGCTATCGAGAAACAGAGGCATATCGCGTTGAATCTCATAGCTCCGCTCATTCTGAGAAAAAGCGGCCGCCGGCCATATCAGACCGGCTGCCGCTACCACAATAGATATATACTTAGTCATTTGATTATGCATTGTGACTTGCTTTAGCTTGAACGCAGTTAATTAAGAATTGATCAGAACGGTCTACCTCCGCCGAAACCACCCGGAGGAGGACCCATAGGACGTCCGTTTCCGCCCGGACCCATACCCGGACCCTGCATCGGCAGGTCATCTTCATCGCTTTGCTGGCCTTTCTTCTTCCATGTCGCAGAGTTAAACTGCCAGCTGACTCCAAACATGAAGTAGCGCGTAAGATTGTTGTAGCGGCTGTCGACGATAGCTGCGGCCGATACGCTGCGCGATATGTTTTTAGTGTCGCCAAGAATGTCATGAGCCTCGGCAAACAAGCTTATGCCGTAGGCGTTCGGAATCACATATTGCATATTGGCGTTCCAAATCCATGAAGATGAATCGTAGCCGGCTGAAAGTCCTTCTGTCTTCGAGTAGTTGAGGCCTGTGCTCATCTGGAGGCCGAAGGGAAGTATCAGAGTGAAGTCTGAGTCAAACCCATAGGTGCTGTTTTTGCGGTTTGGCTGATTGGCCAAGGTGTTGGTGGCTAATTGCCATGAGTAGTTAGGATTTAACGAAATCTGGACTATCTCTGTCGAGAAGGTCATTCCCACTTGGGGGCGCAGGTTGATATTTCCGCTCCTGTTGAATATTCCGTTGGTGTAGCCATTCTTGCTCGAATATGAGGCTAAGAGGTTGGCCGAGAATCTCCAATTTCTGTTTCTCAGGGGCTGGTCGATACGTCCCCTGCCGTTGATCGAGAAGTCTCCTGATGTATTCGTATATGTGGTTTCGCGTGCTCCGGTCAAATTGTTGGTAGTGGTCTTGCTCACAACGTTATTTATTGTGTAAGAACCATTGATCATGGCGAAAATCGAACGCTGGTTTTCCATGTCGAAGTCACGGAACATACCATTGAATCTTTGCGTGAAAGTCGGTTTCAAGTTCGGATTACCGATCTTGATATTCATGGGATCTGACTCGTCTTTGACCGGCTGAAGCTGTGTCATTGAAGGTTCGGAAGAACGTGCGTTATAGTGTAGATGCATTGAGCGTGTCTTGGAGAACTTGTAGCGGAAGCGCAAGAAAGGCGCGAAGTTGATCACGTTGCGGCGTGGAATGTTGCGCTCCGATATAATAAGGTCGGTACTCTTGCTGCTTGATGGCACGAACTCTATGCCTGCGTTGAGGTTCATGTCTTTATTGGTGAATACATATCCGAAGCGTACGCTTTGGGTAAGGAATTCGTTACGGAAACTGTTGGAGAGAGTATCAGACAGTACCCCATCTATCGGCACATAGTCGAAGAAGGGAAGTTCTGAATTATTGTCATAGTAATACGACATGGGGAGATTGTAGACGTATTTGTCCGCGTTGTTGCTCCTGAAATTGATGCGGTAGGCGAATTCGAGGAAATTTCCGGGTTTGCCGATCGGCTCAGTCCAAGTCAAGCGTGCGCTGACGTTGTTGTTCCATGATTTGTTGTCGGTATATCGGAATAAATCCTCATCCTCGTTTTCCAGAAGATAGCGGGCTATCTCGGAGAGGGAGACCATGTGCTGCCGGTTGTTCGAGAAAGAGTATTCTCCTCGGACACTGAAAGAACGCCCCTTTTTCTGTGGAAAACGGTGTACGTAGGTCAGTTCGCCTCGTGCATTCCAGTTGTTGCCTCTGTTGATTCGATCGTTAATCTGGCTATTTACCTCAGTATGCGCGGCGTCTCCTGCGAAGAGGTGAGATTCCGAGTTGGATGAAGTATTTCGGAAATTGTATGTGAAAGACGGTCTGAAGTCAAACGTGTTGTTCTCATTTGGATTCCATCTTGCCCGGAAGAAGGCCATCAGGTCGTGGCTCTTGTCGCGTGAGTATGATGTTGAGTTCTGGTAACTCACTGAGTCTGGCAGGAGATTCATGGTCTCGCTGCTGTTCTCCTGGGTTCGGTCTCCGTGGTCGTAACGCACGAATCCTCCCACCGCAAGCTTATCCTCATCGCCGACAGCGAAGTCAATGCCTAACTGCTGGGCGGTCAGTATTCCTCCCGCGCCTCCGCCCATTGCGAAGTTGCCGCCTCCCATGTCTCTGCCTCCACGTTCGTTTATGTTGTTGGCTCTTCCGCTGATTGTGACGCGGTTTCCGTCGTTCATGTTTGTTACTGTGAAACTTTCCGAATAGCGTCCGTCAGTGCCGTAGCCAAGTTTAACGTTGCCAAACCAGCTGTTTTCCATTCCTTTCTTTATTGTCAGGTTGATCACAGTCTCATCTTCACCATCATCTACACCGGTAAGACGAGCTTGCTCACTCTTGCGGTCTACGACCTGAACCTTCGAAACAGCCTTGGCGCTGAAGTTTTTCGTAGCCATCGACGGATCATCTCCGTAGGCTTCCTTTCCGTTGATAAGTATTTTGGAGACGCTTTTACCGTTTGCCGTGATGCTTCCGTCCTTCCCGACTTCCATACCGGGCATCTTCTTGAGGAGGTCTTCCACCATGGCGTTGTCAGTGGTGTGGAAAGAATCTGCATTGTATTCAATGGTATCTTCTTTGGCAACTACGGCTGCCTTCACTCCCTTCACGACGAGTTCTTTCAAGACCGTAGACTCGTCGTAGAGCTTTAGTGCAGGTAGCTCCACCATCTTTGTGGTGTCAGCGATGGTAAAGTCAGTCATCTCGGTGTCCATGCCAGTCATCGAAGCCTTCAAAAGGTATCGGCGCGGTGTAAGATCTTTGAATTCATATGCACCTTCGATGTCGGTCATCATTCCGGAAACTATAGTTGAGTCGGGAAGAGCAAGCAGAGTGGCTGTAGCTCCTATCAGGGGTTGCCCCTGTGAGTCGACGATGCGCCCCTTGACTGTGGCGGCAATCAATGTAGCCACGGCGAGGCAGGAGAGTGTCAGGAGAGAAAGGAATCGTTTATTCATAACGGGATTTGTGGAATGTTGAGGAATGCAAAAAAATTGAGTGTGTTTCCCACACTCGTTATTTAAGACCCTTATACAAGACAAAGGTTTATTATCACCAAAAAAAATTTTATTCATAGTTTTTGTTGTCAGTTAAAACTTTTAGATTAATTTTGTAATCTATAAGATGATTTTTAATCTGATAAACAGAAATGAGGTATCTTAAAAATATATTTTTGATCCTGTCTATGTTGCCCCTGACAGTAGGTGCGCAGCAAATAAAAACAGGCTATGTAGATAAGGGTATTTGTGGCTCGGCTTTTCCTGAGGCTTTAAAGGTGTGGGAGAAAGGTCAGAAGTGGAGCGACGACGATAATTTCTACATTTCTCGTGTCAAACCCCACCAAAGATTCCGTAATCAGGCTACTCAGGTCAATCCTGATCTTAATGAAGAAAATGATAAAAAACTTATCTTCTGGGTCCCTGTCAACAATCAGGATTTCAACGCTCTGCCCGACGGAGTTTTCGACAGTGAGGTGTTTCCTATGTGGAGCTACATCACTCATTACGGCAACTGGTCAAGCCCGCTTGTTCGTGTGCCGGGAGGATTCCTCGATGTAGCACATAAAAACGGCGTGCCGGTCAGTGCCCTTGCATCAATTCCATATGGCAACATATCAAAGGAATGGAAGGATGCTCTTGTATCCCTTGCAGACGTTGGTCCGGAAAAACTTTCCGAATTTTTGCTTTACTATGGTGTGGACGGTATAGGATACAATTCGGAGTTCAGCTCATCCTCATCTATTGTAACGGACCTTGCCGATCTCCATGAGAATACACTTAAGTTGATGAAGGCAGACGGAAAAAATCCTCTTGCAGAGTTCATATGGTATGATGGAACTAATAAAGCCGGAAAAATTACATTCGATCGCGGTCTTGCCGCACACAACAGTGATATTTGGGGATACGAAGACAACATAAGGACATCTCTTTTTCTCAATTATAACTGGAATTATTCAAAAATTCTTGAAAGTACAGTTGCCAATGCCAAGGAGTATGGGCGGACACCTCTCGATATATATTGTGGAATCAATATGCAGGGCCGCGAACCTCATAATTCAAGCAAGGAAATATGGACACTTCTTGAGAAATATCCAGTCTCCATCGGTCTTTGGGGCGCACATTCTGAAAATATGTTTTTTGAAAGCCGTGCCGAACAAGGATCATCACCCATAAAGCGCCAGCGTACTTATTTGAATAGGATGATGAACTGGTTTACAAATGGAGTCCATAATCCCATCGCTTCTTTGCCAACTATCAATTCATTGATCTATTCCGCTGCAAAAGATGACTTCTCCGGAATGTCGAAAATGATGTCGGCACGCTCCGCTCTGAAGTGGAATCTTGACGACGAACCCTTCATAACTTATTTCAACCTCGGTAATGGTCGCTTTTTTAACTGGAACGGTGTACGTTGTCACAATTCCGAATGGTATAATATAGCAGCACAAGATTATTTGCCCACCTGGATGTGGTGGTTCTCCTCAAGTTTCCTTGGACGCGAGGCCACCGATCTGCCGGTAGATGGATTGAAAGCTGAGTTTGTCTGGGATGATGCCTGGAATGGTGGCTCAACCATTCGCGTAGCCGGTGATGCTGCAGATGAATACTTACATCTGTTCAAGACTGAGTTCCCTTTGAAGGCAGGCGACGAGATAACATTTCGCTATAAACTTCTCAATGGGTCTGCCGACGCTTTCATTGCTATGTCGCTTAAGGGAGAGGAATCTGAGCCTATAGATGAAGAGGCTATGAAAGTGATGGATGTGGATGCTTTTGCTATTCCATCGGAGTGGACAGAACGGAGATTTACTGTCGGAAGCGATATCGTGATTCCTGATGGAGGAGAAGTGGCAATGATTGCCTTGCATTTCAAGAATGCCTGCGACCTTGACATGCGTTTCGGTGAGTTCTCTATAAAACGCCCTGCGTCATTCAATGCGTCTATAGAGACTCCCGTAGTGGAGTCTACTCAAATCTTGAGTGCACGCTATGATGGAGTAGATGCAAAGATCATCTTCAATATGCCTAACGACAAGGGAAATGACGTCTGCTATAATTCTGATGTGAATACTTCTCTTTTCAAACTTTATGCACAGCAGGAATATGACGGACATACTCTTATGGGGGTGACCACCTCATGGGCGGGACTAATGTTTTCTGTTCCGAATCTGATGGGAGTCGGGGCAAAATATCGTTTTGGTGTAAGTGCTTTGGCTCCAGATCATCATAAAGAAAGTGAGATAAGCTGGGGTGAATGGTTGGATCCTAAGGATGTCTATGAAATATCTGATGATATCTTGATTTTTGATGAAATGGATTTTCCGGGTAATGTGGTTAAAACAAATGAGATGTTTATAATACATTATGCGGATATTCTGAATGGGACCGCAGACTGGGCTCTGACCGATTGCAATGGTAAGGTCGTGGCAGAGGCTAAGGATGCTTACGCCCTTGGTTTGGGTTCCGGTCTGCCCGTTCCCGGCATCTACAATCTTGTTGTCAATGGTTTTGAAAATAGTGAATCAGGTCGTGTCAAAACTACACGCATACTTAAAGGCTTTGTTCAGGTGACCGGTGAGTCCGAAGGGGATGTCCCTCGAATACTTTCTTTAGACGTGCCTGGAAGTGAAAAGCGTAAGAGTCCTGGGTATGGATTGCCTACAGAGTTCTTTGTGAATACCAATACTCCGACGATTGAATATACTTTGGATCCGGGTGGTGAAAATCTCTCCCGAGGCGTCCGTATCGGTGACAATGCGCTGGGTTTCCGTTTCGAAGATACGGGGCTGGAGCCTGTAAAGTCGTTTGCGGTCAGTTTCTGGTTTAAACCTGACGGTTTCTCTGGTAAGTCGGTGCATGCTCTTAATATCCGTCATAAGGGAGATCCATGGGCCGTCAACAACTGGGGCTGGATGTGGCACACGCTTACTGAGGACGGACGGAGTGACGCGTTCACCATTCGTATGGCTTCCGGGAAGGATGCCTCGTATAGATTCGATGGCATGAGGCTTCATCCGGGCGCGTGGTATCATATGGCGTATTCGTTTGAGTTTGACGAAAATGGTGGCGTTAAGCCCTCTCTCTTCATCAATGGTGAGCGTCAGGACATCACTTCATGGTCGCTTGGCGATGTAGCTCAGGAAGGAGATGTGGATTTTGCCGGACCTACAGGAGTTTGGAAGAAAGACAACGTTGTCGCATTAGGCGGCTATCTTCACAAGTCAGGTTCTGTGAGAGGTAATGCCGACAATTTGATGGTTTGGAGTAAAGCTCTCATGGAAAAGGATGTGGCTTTTGCTATGTCTGATGTCAAGGATTCTGAACTTCCGGATGGCGTGATAGGATTCTTCGATTTTGAGTCTGATCCGGATGAAACCGGACTTTTTGCCAACAAGGCTAAAACAAGCTTCAAGTCAGGAATCCATGGATATCGCGATACTGAGGTTGAGGGTCAAGGCATTCTTGATTGGAGGTCTCCGGAGTTCTGTGCCGGATGTCCGTACACTTCCGGTGATAGCTTTTCGTTGACCCCGACCGTCTCTTGGAATATTCCCGGCGTTTCATTCGTAAGTAGGGAGGATAATGGTAAAAACGGATTTGTCACGATTATGTATCCTGTTCCTACCGACCCTTATCAGGGTCATTGTCATGGCGGTGTAATATTTGTGGAAAATGAATTTGGAATGTGGGAGGAATCTTTTGATATTATCTACAGATATAAAGATGCTGTTCCGACATTAAATGTCAAGGAAAGTCTTGACGTGTCACCAAGGATATTTGACTCTGAGATAACAGTGAAGATTTCCGAAGAAGGATTAATAAACTTGTCGCTCTATTCAATGGATGGACGCTGTGTATTGTCGAATATGTCGAAATCCTCACCCTGCGGTAGCCTAAAGATCTATCCCGATGTTCCCTCAGGCGCCTATATACTCCGAGCCGAGAAGGACGGTAAGCTCCTCGGAGCCGCTAAACTTTTCCGTCGCTGAATCTCTATTTCCTCAAACGTTGGATTACTCAATAAAATCGAATTGATGTATATGAAACTGAAGACATTTTTTTTATACCTTTCCCTGTTAGCTGCGCCCATGGGCGTCATGGCTGAGGGCGTGTACACTCGTCAGTGCGACGACAAGGCAAAAGCAGAACTTGCTTCCGAATGGATGGAGTCCGGAGCCTGGCTGAATGGCTTTGAGAAGGCTGAGCCGCACGAGTCGGTCAATGCTATTGACTTCTATGAGCAGTATTCTAAAAACAAGGAGCAGTGGGACGCTATGTTCCGCTGGCTTGAGGAAACGGATCTGCTTGCTGTTCCTGGCGGAAAACATCCCATCGAGGGCACAACATTAGTTGTAAGCGTGGAAGACAGCCAGAACGGTCCTCTCGAAAAGAGACAGTCGGAAAGCCACCGTAAGAAGATCGATTTCCAGTATGCAGTCAAGGGAACGGAGCGGTTCGGCATAATAGACCATGAGACCTCCATTCCCAACTGCGAATACAAGCCTGATGTAATCCACTACGACTATGATCTTTCGAAGGCTCGTTTTTATGATTCCACTCCCGATAAGTTCTTCCTTTTCTTCCCTGAAGACTGGCATATAGCAAAGATCAACAATGATACCGACGACCAGAACATCCGAGTCATTGTCGTCAAGATCGACTACGTGGAATGATTGGTAGGTACGCACGGTTCGTGCATCCGCCATTCAATAATAAAAAACCAGTCGGCTGCCTCCTTCCTCAG
The DNA here is from genome assembly GCA_029060585.1 of Muribaculaceae bacterium. The sequence continues at coordinate 2,437 of JAIDTS010000063.1, read as the reverse complement.
GAAGCAGCCGATTGATTTTTTAGCGGTAACTGATTATGCGTTATCACTTACTTTAGCTTGAGCGTAGCCAATTGTGCATTGTGACTTGCTTTAGCTTGAGCGTAGCTAATTATGCATTATGCATTATCAAGAAGGCTGGTGGGTCGGTCGGAGAAGATCGTTGACGGTCTTCACAGGATTGAAGGTCTCAACAGGCACCTCCACCATCAGTGTGTTCCAGTCGCTCATGGCGCCGTTCCAGAGGCCGGGAAGCTCGAGAGCTTTGATCTCGACTCCCTCGCGGCTCTTGATGGAGATGAAGCCGGTAGCCTTGTCTACATATTCCGGAAGGTTGAATTTCTCTCCCTTGTAGTCTTTTATGCAAACGGCGAGGTCTACAGGATTGAAGTGGGTGGATTCCTTGAGAAGCTTTTGGGCTTCCTTGTCTTTAGGATTGATCTGCGAAGATTCGAGAATCTGCGGGCTCACAGTTCCGTCAGGATTGTATACAAGGAACGGACCGCCACCCGGTTCTCCCTCATTCTTCACCATGCCGCAGACACGTGTAGGACGGTTGAACTTGCTGAAGAGATAGACGCGGAGCTGCTCCGGAGTCATTTCTGAAGCCTTATCGTGGGTCACGCAGAGCTTATGGCGTAGGAAGTCGAGCATCTCTACCATTTCCTCGCCGGAGGGAACTCCCTTTGCGAGCCTTTCGCAATATTTGTCGATTTTTGCCTTTATGCCCACAAGGATACCTCCGAGCACCATCTTGTAGGTGATAGTAGGCTGGCGCAGGGCGTCGGGCACGAGATTGTCGATATTCTTGATGAAGATGACGTCGGCGTCGAGGTCGTTTAGATTCTCGATGAGGGCGCCGTGGCCGCCGGGGCGGAAGAACAGTTCCTCGTTCTCATAATATGGAGTTCCGTCCAGCTTCGAAGCTACGGTGTCGGTAGATGGTTTCTGTACGCTGAGTGTGATGTCATATTCCACACCGTAGGCGTGTTCCATCACTTCCTTTATCTCCTCAAGCTTGGCCTCTACGAGGGGCACGTGCTCTTCCGATACAGTGAAATGGAGATGTACCTTGCCGTCCTTGCCTGCGGCGTACTGCGCGCCTTCCGCCAGATGCTCCTGAAGGGGAGTGCGGCTTCCGCCCATCTCCTTGTGGAACTCGAGAAGGGCTTTAGGCAGCTTGCCGTAGTTGAGTCCCACCTTGTTGAGCAGCACATCGACCACGTCCTTGTAGCGTCCCATCTTCACGAGGCTCGCCACGCTGTAGCCGAAAAGCTGGAGGCATAGGAAGTTGAGTTTGGAGAAGAATGCGAACTTCTCAATGTTGTCGAAAAACTTCTTAATGAAGTCGTTGTCAGGCTTGTTGCTCTTGCCGTTGAGGAAGGAGAATAGATCCTTGAACATACGGGAGGCGGCTCCGCTGGCGGGAACCATTTTCATCACCTTCGCGCCTCCGGCGAGATATTTACGCCACATCTCCTCGCTCTGCTTTATAAGTTCTGGAGTCGGTACCGTCAGGCCGTGACCGGGTGTGACTGCCGCCTCTATCTTGAGGAAGGGGAATCCTTCCTTTAGCATCTTTAGCTGTTCTTCAAATTTTTCTTCCGAGATGCCCTTCTTCTTCAGGGTCTCGAAGTCTTTCTCTGTAAGGTTCATGCTATCTGTATTTTAAGGGTTATTTCTTAAGCGATTCTATCTTTGCGTTTATTATGGCTCCTTTCTTCGCGAGCATAGGAATCATGCGTTCGTCTCTTGCTATCCGGGAAGAGACCTCATATAGATTCCATGTCGACATCATGACTGACTGCGACTGCTTCGAGTAGGAGAGGGCTCCAGTCTGGCGGTCGCCTTCGAGGTAGATGATCTTCACGTCGCCTCCATTGTTTTCGGCTATAAGTCTGGCGCAGGAGGTAGCCGCGCTGTCTGAGAAGCAAACGGTGTTGAGTCCCGTCATTCTGTAGTTGAGAGCCTGATCATATGGTACTGCAGACGTTTCGGCTGTCTGGCCGTTGACTTCCACGCGCAGACGGTCGAAATGTGCTCCTCCGGTGAGTGCGGCGATAAGCTCAAGTTTCTCACTTTTCGTGATTCGCGCTACGAGCCCTGTCTTTTTGAGCGGATAGTCAGCTTTCCAGGCTCCTGCTATGTAGTAGCCCTCTACCTCTCGAGGATTTTCGACGTAGTCGAAGGTGTGCACCATGGCTTCGAAGCTGTTGTTGAGAGCCTTCAGTTCGGCCCTTATGGAATCCGTCTGCCGCTCCACGGCCTTGAGCGAGTCGGGGAGCGAAGCCTCCCATTTCTCCCTTTCTGCCTGCACGCGCTCTTTGGCCTCGTTCTTCCTCCTGCATCCCATGGATGTCACCAATAAGGCTGGAATACATAGGATGGTGAATACCTTTATGATGGTTCTGAAATTCATGGTCTGTTTCATTCTAAAATT
>JAIDTS010000062.1 GCA_029060585.1 Muribaculaceae bacterium | reverse complement strand
AACGTATAATTCAAATATTTATATCGACATATTTCTACATGGAAACAAGACACGACATACTCGAAAAAGTTGACCATCAGACAGGCTTTACTGTCCCGGATGGCTATTTCGACAGTGTCAGAAGCAAAATACTGCAGAATCTTCCGGAATATCAGGAGTCTAAACCGGAAAAACTTTCGATGTGGAGGAAAATACAGCCTTACGTCTATATGGCTGCAATGTTCGCGGGAATCTGGTGCATGATGAAGATGTTCCATATGATGACTACTACCGACCTCAGCCTCGACAATCCTCCCGAATCGATCGCACTCGCCATGGCTGACCCTGACCATTCCGACTGGTACATTCCTTCCGACAATGCCGAAGTTTTCTTGATTGAAGATGATGTTGTCTCTCAATACTCTTCATTCGACGATTTTAAACGAGACTTCAACACCCCAGACTTATGATTCTGTAAGTCATCACGAAAACGATGAAACCCATTTAAAAATCATGAAAAAATACATTTTACTCCTGTTGCTCTCCATCATCGCGATTCCTGCAGCTTTAGCTCAAAAGGGAAATGGATCAGATCGAGCAAAGATGATGGAAGAGCTCCAGCAGTTCAAAATCGATTTCCTCGCTAAGGAAATGCAACTGTCCGATAAGCAGAAATCGGAATTCATACCTGTATATAAGGAATATGACGAGCAACGCCGAAAAGCGGGTGCTGAAGCATGGAAGTTTGAACGCGAACTTAAAAAGAAAAAGGATCCATCTGAGGCCGATTACCAACGGCTCGCTGATCTTCAGCGGAAAGCTCGCGAAAAGGACAATGAAATCGTAAAGTCATTTGACTCGCGCTTCAAGACTTTCCTCTCTGCAAAACAGATCTATCAGATGCAGCAGGGCGAGGAGAAATTCTTTGAGAAGATGAAGGAGATGCGTAAGAAGCATCACGACGGAAAACATTCCCACGGAAAAACTGATGCAAAACAATCTCCGAAAAAAAATAAGGACAAGAGCGATTCAAACTCGCCTTGCGCTGATTGCTTTCAAACAATTGCTGAAGATTGAAGACGAAGACACATGAATAAACATATTTTTTCCCTGCGTGCAGTTGCCCTCATGGCAACTGCCGTGCTTTTAGGAGGACTTACAGTTCCTTATGCCTCCGCTAAAACCGCAAAAAGAACACAAAATTCTAAAAGCGCTCAAATGAAAGGACCCGACTTCGCTTATCCAAAGACAGTTGAGAAAAACGCCTCCTCGGCTCTTGAGGTAGCGGTTTCCCACGGTGACTGGGCCTCGGCAATTGAGGCCACAATTCAGATAGTCACAGCAGATAACCTCATCAGTCATGGCAATGCAGTGGAAAGCATCACGAAGATCGACAGCATCGCTGCCATCGCTCCTGCTTCGTGGCGCCCCGCGTTCAAATTAATTAAGGCAGATGTATTGAATTCCATATATGGATCAATACGCTGGAAAGCTGATTCTCGCAAACTCGATATTGACTCCGTTCCCGAAAATCCGTATGAATGGAGTCGTGAAATCTTTTCTGATAGGGTTCTAAGTCTTTGCGGAGAGGCTTTGGAGGGTTCTGCCGGAGACTTGCGTCCTCTTAAGGACTGGGGTAAATTTATAGAAAACGCCTCGGACGCTTATGGACTTGGAATGACGGTGGAGGAATTCATCTCCTCCCGTTGTTTCTCAATACTCGGCGACTATTCGGATGCTTCCCGGGATGTGATTCCGTTTTTCAACTTCGAGTCCGAACCCCAGACTCCTGGCCGTAAGTGTGCAGCTATGCGTGAGCAGGCTATCGACCGTCTGATTGCTTCAGCCTCAAAGCGCGGTCAGTCTCTACTGCTCGCCCGCGCCCTTGCAGACAAGGCCGACACGCTCCCTTTCTCGATGCGCGAGAAACACCTTGTGGAGGCTTACGGCACAGTGAAAGGCACTGAGGGCGAACAGCTTATTCTCTCACTTTTCCGAGACTATTTGAACGAGGAGCCGGAGCACGGAATCAAATCTCCTTTCCCATATGACAGTAAGGAATATCTTGCCATGCTCCACAGATCAATCGAAGCTTTTCCGAAAGGCCGCTATGCCAACAGTCTTAGGAATATTATGGCGGAAATTACTCGCCCAAATTCTGAAATCCGCTATAAGAGTCAATATCTCTCTTCATCTGACATAATTCTTGATGTCAAGCTCTCAAACTGCAACTCATCATGGGTGCTTGTATTTGACTATGCCCCATACGCAGGTGCTTCCAATTCTCCCAGGACAAGGGAGGTTGCAGCCCGGTGTCATCTGGTGAAGGCAGTAAAGGCGGAGGCAGAGGGAAGCATCCCCTTCTCACATTACACAAAGGCAAATGTCGGAAATCTGCCGACAGGCACATATGTGGTGATTCCAAGCGCCACCCCCGATGCCAAGGGTATATATTTCACTATTATCAACGACTCATGGCGCGAACCTTTTACGGTAAGTGACATTAGCGTCATGAGTCTTCAGACTCCCGACGCCAGGACACGAATTTATGTAGTAGACGGAACGAACGGCCACCCGATAGAGGGCGCTCAGGTGAAAGTATACTCTCGCAAGAACTATTCATCTCCGCGCAGTCTCGTAAGCACACTTACCACCGGCAACGACGGCAGCGTGACAGTTTCAGAGGAACGCTTTGAGATAGAAGCTCTTTATAATGGTTCTAAATGGAGTAATGAATCAAGATATTACAACACTTCGGCTCGTCGTGATACTACTGAGAAAAAACATGTGCAGATTCTCGCAGAACGTGCTTTATGCCATCCCGGCGACAGCGTGAAGGCCGTAGTTGTGGCTTACAGTACCAGAGCGAAGCAGATGTTTCTTAACGAAGGAATGGCCCTCGATGTAATACTCCGAGATGCTAACGGCAAGGATGTAACGACGAAGTCCGTAGTGACCGACCGTTTCGGTCGCGCTGTGGTTTATTTCGAATTGCCTGAGCAGGGACTTCTCGGAAACTGGCAGCTTTATGCATACGATTCAGGCAAGAAATGGTTAGGATCCACATCAATTCAGGTTGCCGATTATGTGGCGCCGACTTTCTTCATTACATCCGAACATTCCGATGAAGATGTGAATCCGGGAGATGTCGTGACTCTGAAAGGTCAGGTGATGACTTATTCTGGGATGCCCGTAGGAGGCGCTACTGTACGCTACAGCGTTACATATACACCTCCCATGCGATGGTTCGCGACCGGATTCGCCACCTATGATGCTTC
>JAIDTS010000061.1 GCA_029060585.1 Muribaculaceae bacterium | reverse complement strand
CAAGACCAGAATCTGACAGGGATAATGAATTTCATGGCCGAAGCCCGCATGCGGGGATTCGGCCTTTTGTGTCATGAAAAGTTTGCCGCCTACCTTTCGAGGTTTGGAGAGAATCCCGATTTCATACCTACGGTATTTACAGGGATACCTGATGCGGACGTGGCCATCAGTTTCGGAGGGGACGGGACAGTGATCCGGACCGCACACCGGCTCCGGGACACAGAGATGCCTATAGCAGGAATCAATACGGGGACATTAGGGTATCTGGCTCATTTCACGCTGGACAATCCGGAGCTTTTGCTCGACGGCCTAATTCAGCAAACACTTAAAAAGCAAGCGAGAAGGGTGATACAAGTGGAGGGAGACAAAATCCCGGACGATTTCGTATGCTGCGCACTCAACGACATCGCCGTGCTTAAGGTGGATACCGCATCGATGATCAACATCAATGTGGAGCTTGACGGATTTTTCCTTGCAGATTACCGTGCCGACGGACTGATAGTGTCGACAGCAACAGGGAGCACAGCCTATAACCTCTCTGTAGGAGGGCCCATACTTCAGCCGGAGCTCGACTGCATGGTGCTTTCGCCAGTGGCTCCCCATTCCCTGACCCTGCGACCGATAGTCACAGCCGGAGAATCTGAGCTGAGGCTTTATATCACATCGAGGACGGGGTCTTATCGTCTGAGTGTTGACGGCTACAGTGTGACCATGAAGGATAAGACTGTGCTTAAGATCAAGGCAGCTCCTTACGTAGTCAATCTTCTTAGTCCTCATGACGACACTTTTGCGGCGTCCCTACGCGAGAAGTTGCGGTTTAATGATTAACGAGTTATTACAAACGGAGGCCAGGCGATTCTTTTGGAATGCCTGGCCATCTGTTTATAGGGGGCTACGCAATGGGCGGGAGAGCTGGAGCTCTCCCTCATAATTTTCAGCGAGCGATTTTGGAGGTGCGGACGGAGCCGTCGGAGAGGCGGGTCACCTTGACGAAGATACCACTCTCAGGGTTGGCCACGCGCACGCCTGAGAGATTATAGTATTCTGCTGAAACCTCCTTTACTCCGGATTCGATAGCATTCACGGCTGTAAATCCGTCTACCTTAACCTTGTTGGAGTTAAGGATAGTGCCGTTGGGATTGATGATGAATGCAGCCACATAGAGCTTATCCTTGTCCTGTATGACCTCGTTGGAGGCAATGTCGTAGGAGAACTCAGATGAGTAGGACTGATTGAAAGCGATTTCGGAAGGGAGAGAATCCTCTACACCCATCATACCGTCGGCATCGACAACCACATCATTGAATACAAGGTCAGGCACAGAGGAAGGCCAGGTAGTCAGGACCTCAAGTTCGGTACCTTCAAATAGATTTTTATAGCTCGGGAAATTGTTATTCTGCATCCAGCTCTTGCCCTCTCCAGACAAGCCATTATTAATAAGCAGATAGCCGATCTTGTAGCCGGCATCTTTCTTATTCTCGAAGAAAAGAGCCGATGACTCAATCCTGATTTCAGTCATTTCATTATTAACCCATGAGGCCTTAACCTCGATGTCAACGGGCACCGGAGTATCCATAGACTCCAACACCTCATCCTTCATACCGAATCCATCTTCGGCATTTCCATGATAGGGATCCTCAATGCCATTTCGATTTAACGTAGCAGACGGGAAACCCGTTACGGCCACCGGCAATGCAGTGGTAACCTGCATCGGATCAGAATCATGATAAGCCGCGAGGACAACGTTGTCGCCATAAAGCTCATTGAGTTTCTCAAGCGCCCAGTATCCGCGAGTACACCATCCACACCAGGTGCCAGTGAATTCCTCAAGCATGGGACGATGTACCGGGACATAAGGAATAATGGTGACGGCTGCTGAAGCAGAGGTCTTAGGATTATCATTGGGCATACCGTTGACCTTATCGATGTTCAGGTCAAGAGTATATTCGCCAAGATCTGATAAAGCCTCGATCGGGAGAGCCAATGAAGTAGGGTAGACAAGATTCGAGGGAATAGGAGTATCGAATTCAAGTGTATGCTCGAAACTCTTACCGCCAACCGTATAGGAATATCCGATAGAGGATACATCCTTGGCACCCGGAGTAGAGACAACTGCCTTCACGGTGAAATCCTCTCCTACGGCAGCATATGTAGGCACAAGATTCTGAAGACCGACGCTATACTCAGCGAACTCGCCTTCCAGAGTGACATATATGGCTGCAGTCGCTCCAAGTTTGTCGTTATAAGGTACCCATTTGAGGAAATCCTTGGAAGCACGCAGATAGAGCGACTCTTTATGGCTGCAGGGGGAGAGAAGGAGAGGATACATCTGCTTGTTTGTCAACACCTCTCCTTTGGGGACTGCGGGAACCGTAAGGCTATAGCCGACATATATTCCATCTTCAGTGATGACATAGGGAGTATCGAGAGTTGTAGAGAGTTGTCCGAAAGCACCCTCAGACCCTGGAAGCGATATCTTCTCAACAGAGACTTCCTTCGAGTATGTGTCAGGCACGTTGACCTTCACTCCATCTATCTTCTCGAGAGTCAGTTCCTTTGAGAGCCAGAGGGAAGTAGACTCAATGCCTTCGTCAGCGTTGAGGATGGCACGGATACCTGTGATTTTCTTGCCAATAAGATATGGATCAGAAATGCGGATGGCCACATCGTAGATCTCGGACTTTCCTTTACCCCAGAATGCGAGTTCGTCGTTAGCATAAGTGAAAGTCAGGGCGCTTTCCTCCGCCGCTGCCGAAAGCACGGCCAAGCCAAGCAGACAGGAAGCAATCAATTTCTTCAGCATGATCAATTAAAGATATATAAGGCAGAGACCTCAGTCTGACAGACCAATGTCTCTGCCGTTGGATTATTGAATTATCTAAAAGAGATTATATCAGCGTACAGCTTTCTTGAAAGTAGCTACAGTGCCGTCATCGAAAGTCACGCGCTTCACAAAGATGCCGGCAGCAGGATTGACTACCTGGCGACCATCGAGGCCATAGTACTTCACGTCTATGATCTTCTTGCCGGCGTTCAGACCGGCTACAGAATCCGGATCGAGGGGCTCAACATCAATAGTCACGATCTCGCTGCGTGTCTCCTCGCCATTATAGCGGTAGATGCTCTGCACACCGAGGGTAGAGATGCCTTCTACGAAGAAATCGACCTCACGCTCGATGGCAGTATAACCGTAGCAGATCCAATAATCGTTGAAATTCCAGGGGATTTCCTCCAGAGTCTCCTGAATCCCATATTCATCGGCATCAAACTCCCATTGCTCACCATCGACATAAATTACATAGGATAGATTTTCAGTGAGCAGCACATCTCCTTCTGTAGATACACCCGGAACGGAGAATATAAACGCTGAATAACTTTCGTCGGCCATAAAGTCATAAAATCCCAGACCTGTAGGATTTGCAGGAGTACCTGCATAATCCTCCTGCTGCACCAAATTAAAATCGGCAAAATATGCCAAAGCATATTCTTCAGTCTTAGATGCATTGAAAAGCAGGTAGACATCAGGATCTTTGGATGAGATAACGTTTTCTTCGAAATCCCAAACGAGTTCATATACATAATCATCGGGAAGAAGCTCAAACATCTCATAACCGTATTCATCCTGAACTACCTTCGCACACTTGGAATAGATGTAGTAACTATCATATACTCCAAGATACTGATTCTGGGCGATCGATATTGTGGCATAGTCGTCGTCGTATGCTATCGATCCCATGATCCATGCGTCAGGCATATCCTCGCATAGTCCCTGGAAATAGCATTCATCATAACCCTGAGCCCAGCTTACCGGCCAGCCGTATTCGCCAGTGTTGTATGTCCAGAAATTCTTAGAGACCTCGTCTTCTGGAATCTCGATAGCCTTTCCGTCAAACTTCACCAATGAAAGCTCAGAGACACCATATCCAGCCCAAGAAAGATCATCTGTATAAACATAACCGAGCAGCAAATCATCACTGATGCCTTCTGCGACAATGGAGCCGTCTTCGGCTACGGTGAAAGTTACTGAAGTTGCATCTTCCTCTTTTATATTATACCAGCGTTCGCCTTCTTCCGCAAGTTCACTGTCCATTTCCAAGAGGCACAGGGCATATCCATAGTCATAGCCCTCATACCAATAAACAGTCTGAGGAAGGCTTACCTCAATCTTATCACCATCCTTAATGCCTTTGATATACGAATCAGTCGGAGCATTAGAAATCGCGTTATACAGGTACACCTCATTGTCTGCTCCATAAACGACATGGGCTGCAGTCTCGTCATTCTCGAAGGGAATAACATAATAATAGTAAGGGAAGTATCCGCTACCTATAGCCGTCATAGGTATCTGTTCGCCTTCGACAGAAGTGATGATATTATCGGGATCGCCGATCTCTCCGGGAGCCTTCTGCATACGTGAGGGAGAAGTGACTACACGGGAATCGCGGAGAGACTGAAGCTGAGTGCTTCTATCCATCTGAAAACGTGATGCCTGAAGTTTCTGCTTAGGCTGAGCGGCCATGCCTGAAAGGGCGATAGCGGCCGCACTGAGTGCGAGTAAAGTTTTCTTCATAAAAATTACCTTTAAGATTTTTTACTAAATCGGATGCAAAATTATGAAAATTTCTTTACAAACGCAAAATAATATTTTAAAAATTTATATTTTTGTTATATTTCTTACAAAAAGCAAGGACGACAATGGGAATGAGATTAGCTGTCAGGGAAGAGGAATAGCAAAATAAAACCCCGGCGAAGTATCGCCGGGGAACTTGAAAACAGTTAGATTATTTCGGAATAAGCAGAGCGCAGGTCGCGCTCGGAGATCGCTCCCCACCTAACAGTGTCGGTATGGGGTAGAGCTGGAGCTCTACCCTCCTATAAGCTTGGAGGTACGGACGGTGCCGTCGGAGAATGTGACGCGCTTTATGAAGAGGCCGGCGGCGGGGGCGGCTACTTCGCGGCCGTCGATGCTATAGTATTTAACGTCGGCAATCTTTTTATCGGCATCTATGGCGCCGACTGCGTCGGGATCGGCTTCAAGGTCAAGGGTCACGATCTCGCTGCGTGTCTCCTTGCCGTCGTATCTGTAGACGCTCTGCACGCCGATGGTAGAGACTCCTTCCACAAAGATATAGACTGCATGACGGCAGCTTCCGAAATTCTTAATGATAGTATAGCTGTCATTCTCAAAATTCCAGGGAATCTCCTCAATAGACTCCTCAAGGCCATAATCCTGGGCATCTAAAGTCAAAGGTTCGTCATTGGCGTACACTACATAGTACAGGTCGCTGGTGTCAAGTAGCCTGCCATCCGTAGACAGAGCAGGAAGGTAACATTCCAATACCGCTTCTCCAAAGTCTTCCATCATATCAAAGTAGGTGAGATCATACGGATTCTGGGGAGTGCCTTCATAATCCTCCTGTCTCAGCAGCTCGAACTCATAAAGCTCGTCGGCATAGTAGACCTCGTGCATCGAGCGATTGAAGAGGAGAGCCACCGACGGGTCTTTCAGTACCATCTTCTCCTCCTCATAATCCCAGATGAGTTCAAACCTGTAGTCATCGGGCAGGAGTTCGTAGTATTCATATCC
>JAIDTS010000060.1 GCA_029060585.1 Muribaculaceae bacterium | reverse complement strand
TGGACACGCGACGTCAGCTACTCGATTCTCCTATCCATGGCATATATGCAGCCTGAGGCTTCCATGATCTCCCTCATGAAGAAAGTGGATCCGCTTGGCCGCGTTATCCAGGACACCGGCAGTGGCGGTGCATGGCCCGTATCTACCGACCGAGAGATATGGTGTGTCGCTGCCTGGGAGGTGTATAAAGTTACAGGCGACCGTAAATGGCTCGAATATATCTATCCTATCATGAAGCGTTCTCTCAAGACCGACCGCGAGGCATTCTACAATACAGAGACCGGCCTTGTGAAGGGAGAGACCTCCTTCATCGACTGGCGCGAACAGAGCCATCCCCGCTGGATGCAATGTGCCGACATCTACAACACTGAGACCCTCTCGACGTCTGTGGTTCACGCCCAGGCATGGAAAGTGCTCGGGGAAGCTGCGGAAATCCTCGGCCACAAGAAGGAGGCTGCCGAAGCTTTCGCCGAATCCGAGAAGATTGCCAAGGCCATCAACGAACATCTCTGGATGGACGACAAGGGCTACTATGCAATGTATCTTTACGGACGCGACAACCTCATAACGAATCCCCGCGCCGAAACTCTCGGCGAATCATTGGCCGTGATGTGGGACGTGGCCCCGGCTGACCGTGCCAAGACAATTACGGAAAGCAATCCGACCACACCTTTCGGTGCTACGATATTCTATCCCTCCATCGCCGACATTCCTTCCTATCACAATAAGTCGCTCTGGCCCTGGGTAGGAGCGTGGTGGGGTCTCGCCAACGCCAAGGCCGGAAACGAGGAAGGCGTGATGGAGGCCATTGGAAGCGTATTCCGTCCAGCCGCTCTCTTCGCCACTAACAAGGAAAACTTCAACATAGAGAACGGCGACATCGCCACAGAGCTGAACTCCTCTAACATGTTGTGGTGTCTCAGCGGCAACATTGCCCTGACCCACAAGGTGCTCTTCGGTATCGACTTTCAGAAAGACGGACTCGCGTTCCATCCCTTCGTGCCGAAAGTCCTCGCCGGGACTCGCACACTCGAGAATTTCAAATACCGTGATGCTGACCTTAACATCACCGTCAGCGGCTATGGCAACGAGATAAAGAGCTTTAAGGTAAACGGCAAGGAGCAGCACCCCTTCATTGCCGCCAACAAAGCCAAGGGGAAGATGAACATCGAGATTGTTATGGCAGACAATCAAATACCTGCCATGAAGGTCAACCGTCAGGCTCAGAAGAACGCTCCGCTCACTCCGATAGCATGGCTTGAGGACGACATCCTGACGTGGAATCCGATTGAATACATCGGCGAGTACATTGTGATCAAGGATGGAAAGGAAGTGGCACGCACGCACGCCACTACTTTCGATGCCTCCGTTCCTGGTGAATACCAGGTGATCGGTGTGGCCGGCGACGGTACGGAGGGTTTTGCGTCCGAACCCCGTTCTACGCGACGGCAGCAGATGGTTGAAGTTGACGCCAAAGGTAAGGACATTGACAAGACAACCACGCTGACCGTACCTGTCACCATCACCGAACCGGGAGAATACTTTATATCGGTGAAATATGCCAACGGCAACGGTCCCGTGAATACGGAAAACAAGTGCGCTATCCGCACCCTGACCATCGACGGGCAGAAGGAAGGCCTCGTAGTAATGCCGCAGCGAGGCATCAATAACTGGGACGATCTCGGCTGGAGCAATTCCGTCCCCGTGAAGCTTTCCGCGGGCGAGCACACCCTGACCCTGACCTTCACCCCCGACAA
>JAIDTS010000006.1 GCA_029060585.1 Muribaculaceae bacterium | reverse complement strand
CTGTATATTGCCGCTCTGTCGTCTTCCGTCAAGTCTCATATGATCTACATTTACTTTTAAAATGCAAATTTACAATATTTTTCCCTAACATCACAATTTTTCAAAAAAAATATATCAATCCCCGCCATCATCAATTCTTCCTGCTCTCAGACCACATCCCTGCATTTACCTGTGCAGAAACACTAATTCACTATTTCCCCGTCAAATAACTGCACTATCTTATCAAAATTTTTACTTATTATCCGATTTCGTGCGATTATATCAATTTTTTTTATAACTTTGCGATATACTTTTCCAAAAACATAGAAACTAACAAAGCATACAGCCCATGAAGAAACTTACCATTGGCCTGCTGTCGGGCCTGATCCTGACAGCTTGCGGACAGAACGGCGGTTCCAACTCCGGGACAGCAGCCATTCCCTCCGACAACGACATCGAGAAGAGAGTGAAAGAAATCGTAGGCAAGATGACGCTCGAAGACAAGATCGGACAGATGTGCGAGATCGAGATCGGACAGCTAACCGACTACAAGGCAACCGGCGAGAACGGCAAGTTCACACTCGATGCCGCAAAGATGCAGGAAGCTTTCGAGAAATACCGTGTCGGATCCGTGCTCAACACTCCGCTCGGCGAGGCCCAGGACGTAGAGACGTGGCACTATGTGATCGGAACGATCCAGGATGAGTCGATGAAATACATCGGAGTGCCCGACATCTACGGCGTAGACCAGAACCACGGCACGACCTACACCACAGGAGGAACCCTCTTCCCGCAGGAAATCAACATGGCCGCATCGTTCAACCGCGACCTCGTACGCGAAGGAGCGGCAATATGCGCATATGAATCACGCGCAGCCTCTATTCCCTGGGTCTACAACCCTGTGATGGACCTCGGACGCAATCCCGTATGGAGCCGCATGTGGGAAAGCTTCGGCGAAGACCCCTACATCAACGGCGCGATGGCCGTGGAAATGGTGAAGGGATACCAGGGCGACGACCCCAACCATGTCGGACTCCAGAATGTGGCTGCATGTCTCAAGCACTATATGGCCTATGGCGTGCCTACTACCGGCAAGGACCGCACACCGGCATCCGTAAGCCCCATCGACCTACGCGAGAAATATTTCCAGCCCTATAAGATGGCTATCCGCGCCGGTGCCCTCTCGATCATGGTCAACTCGGGCATCGTAAACGGCATACCTTTCCACGCCAACCACGAGATGCTCACCGTGTGGCTCAAGGAGCAGCTCAACTGGGACGGCATGATCGTCACCGACTGGGCCGACATCCACAATATATGGAAGCGCGACAAGGTGGCCGCCGACTATAAGGAAGCCATCATGATGGCCATCAACGCCGGCATCGACATGTCGATGACTCCCTACGACATGGAGTTCTGCACACTGCTGAAGGAACTCGTAGACGAAGGCAAGGTATCGGAAGCACGTGTGACCGACGCGGCAGAGCGTATCGTACGCCTCAAGCTCCGCCTCGGACTCTTCGAGACCCCGACTATGAACCCAGCCGACTATCCCGACTTCGGCAGCGAGGCTCACGCCCTCAAGGCCCTCGAGCTTGCAGCCGAAAGCGAAGTCCTTCTTAAGAACGAAGGGAACATCCTCCCCATCGCGCAGGGCAAGAAGATACTCGTGACAGGCCCCAACGCCAACTCCATGCGCTCGCTCAACGGCGGCTGGAGCTATAAGTGGCAGGGCAGCGACGACCCGAAATTCCACGATCAGTACAACACCATCTACGAGGCAATGCGCCTGATCTACGGAGACGCCAACGTGAAGCTTGAGCAGGGCATGGACTACAATCCCGAAGTATGGGAATCTGAGATCAACGTACGCATCCAGGCTGCCGTCGCAGCCGCACGCACGGCAGACGTGATCGTGGCCTGCGTAGGCGAGAACTCCTACTGCGAGACTCCCGGCAACACCAACGACCTGCACCTCTCGGCCAACCAGACCGCACTCGTGAAGGCTCTCGCCGCTACAGGCAAGCCAATCGTGCTCGTGCTCAACGAGGGTCGCCCGCGCATCATCCGCGAGATCGAACCGCTGGCAAGCGCAGTGATCGACGTGATGCTTCCCGGCAACTACGGTGGCGACGCACTTGCCGAGCTCATCTCAGGCAAGCGCAACTTCAGCGCGAAGCTTCCGTTCACATATCCGAAGTGGATCAACGCCCTCGCCACCTACGACCACAAGCCGTGTGAGACCGTAGAGACAATGGCCGGAGCCTACAACTACAGCGCCGACATCGATGTGCAGTGGCCGTTCGGCTACGGCATAAGCTACACTACCTATGAATATTCCGGCATCGCCATCGACAAGGCTGAATTCACACCGACCGACGACCTCAAGGTTTCCGTCAACGTGAAGAACACCGGCAGCATGGAAGGTAAGGAGCCTGTGATCTTCTACAGCAGCGACCTCGTGGCAACAGTAACCCCCGACGTGCTTAAGGTACGCGGTTTCGACAAGATCTCCCTCAAGCCGGGCGAGAGCAAGACCGTCGAGTTCACTATCCCCGCCTCCGACCTCGCGTTTGTAGGACAGGACGGCAAGTGGACAATCGAGAAGGGTGAGTTTGAATTCACCATCGGCGGCCAGAAGGTGAAAGCCACCTGCACCGCCACCAAGGTCTGGGACACCCCCAACATCTGATAACACGGAGGGGAGGCCTTCCTGCTTCCCTCTACATGAGAATAAAAAATTCGGGCTTACATCCCCAACACAGTGTTGAGGGCGTAAGCCCGAATTTTTATGATTGCTTTAGCTTGAGCGAAGCTAATTATTAATTGCCGAAGAGATTCTCTCGAGTATCTCGCGGAGGGATTCCCTCGGAGCTCCGACATTGAGCCTCATCAGCCCGGAGCCTTCCTTGCCGAACATCGCGCCGTCGTTGAGAGCAACCCTGGCCTTGTTGACGAACATGTCTATAAGCTCGTCATGGCTTAGCCCTAATCCACGGCAGTCAAGCCACACTAAATATGAAGCATCCGGACGCAATGCCTTCACTCCCGGAATATTCTTCGCGCAGTATTCCTCGACAAAGCGGATATTATCCTCCACATATGCAAGCATCTCCTTCCGCCATTCCTCGCCATTACGGTATGCAGCGATAGCGGCTATGTGCGAGAATATGGGTGCATCGCCAAATTCATTCGCCGCCAGCCATCCGTAGAATCTCTCCCTTATCTTTTCGTCAGGAACGAC
>JAIDTS010000059.1 GCA_029060585.1 Muribaculaceae bacterium | reverse complement strand
GGTTTTCCCCTGCCTTCTCCTCCATTCGGCGAAGGTGGATATGGTGACCCCGCACATCGTAGGCCCCCCCTTGTCGTTAGGCAGGTTATGGTAACCTCGTCTCGCAACACTTTCATACATCTTCCTTGCTGGCAGTCCGCGCTCCGAATCCTTCAGGCCGGTTTCCCAGAGAAGGATATGCGGCACCATGCTTTCCATCTTTGCCATAGCCGTCACTTTTCAAGGTTTATGACACTGTCCTTCTTTTCTGTCTCCCGGCTCTCCTTGAGCGACGAGATCATCTCGATGATGGTCTGTTTGAACGATGCCGTCATGTTGGCATACTTCATGTCAAGTCCGAGAAGCGTGCCGACGAAGATCAGCACCAGGCCGAAGGCGGTGAGCACTGAATCGTGGGTCTCCCCCTTGGGAGGGAGCAGCATGCCGCAGAAAATGATCACGAACCCTGCGATAAGGCTGACGATGGCGATCGCATACATCAGCGTGTCTTTGAACGAAAGTTTGTCGAATTCCTGTTTTAGATGTTTCATATTGTCTGTTGTGTTATGGATTAAATAGATTAAATAGCGGTGATTGAACTTCCGTCCACTTTATAGACCTGTGTGTCGTAGGTGGCGTATGCCGTAGTGGCGTCGGCGTTCTCCTTCGCCCTGACGTATCCCCTGACATACCTGATTGTTGTTGCGTTAGACCTCGGCAGGTCGATCTCATAGGAGTGGGTCATGCCGTCAGAATCGTTGACTATGTTGTCGAGTGAGTCAAGTTTCTGTGAGTTCTGCGACGTGGTCGGCGATTGGTTGGTGGTGGAGTATGCGATGCCGGCCTCCGTGACTATATACGTTCCCCTGTACTTTATGCGCAGTCTCACCGTCTTGTCCTCGGCCTTGACGATCTCTGTCGACAGGAACTCGATGGCGAGGGCCGCCGGTTGTTTGACGGTGATCTTCCTCGCCGGAGTGTCAGCGGTTTTCTCTCCCCATTCGCCCCTCACAACAATGCTGTGCTCGCCGGGAGTCGAGAGCTTGAACGACATTTCGTTGCCTCCGGTCGTTGTGGCCCTTGCAGTTCCGTCTACATAGACCGTGAATTTCGTAGCGTCGGTGACGTTGTCGAGGGCGAATATGGCCTTCGGTACTATCTTGATCTCCGTGCCATTGTAGGTGTATTCGAGCTCTGTCTTGTCGGTGCTGATGGTATACTGCACGTTGAGCGAGGCCGCGTCGTAGTCGATGATCGGACCTTTCGTAATGATTCCGGTGTCGGTCATGATCTGGCCGCCGATCTTGAGGGCTCCGGAGGTGTCGACGTCTCCGAGGAAGATCATGTCGGAGTAAAACCGGTTGCCGCAGTGAATGATCGAGGTCTTCGACAGGCAGAGCACCGGCGCAGTCTTTGAGGGATCGGCAGTCACGGGCGTTATGGATGTCCACGAGGGCATCATCGAGGTGTCGGGATTGTAGGAGAGGTCAAGGCCGGTTGCCTCGCTTCCTATCTCTATCTCGTGCCTGATGGCGGCGGGGATGGGAGAGGTGTTGCGCTCCTGAAAGAGGGCGTTGCTTATCTTCACCGAGCGGCTGTAGCCCATGATGAGCATGAGGCATAGCTGGTCTTTGACCAGGTTGAGTTTCGGATTCGCCTCGTCCGTCTCGTTTGCTATCGATATGCAGTAGGGGGAATAGATGTCCACATTCCTGCCGCCGGTCACTACGAAGGCATAGCCGCAGAAAAGCGAGCGGGCATGTATGCTGCGCGGTCCCACCTGCCAGCTTTCGTCCGGAACGTCGGTTATCTTCACCAGGGCACCGTCCTCGCTCAGAGTGTCTTCGGCCACACCGTATCTTTTCGAAATCGGCTGGGAATTCGCCCATGGATTGAGTCCGAGGTTGTAGGTGGTCTCCACGCCGGGCGAGAAGAGCGAGGTGTTGGTGACCGACCTCAACCACCATCCGCACCCGCAGTTCTCGGCTACGGAGTTGAAGACGGTGCAATAAGTGATGCCCTGCAGGCAGAACCCTGCATATCGCGCCGAGGCCACGTAGACGCTCTCGAGGGTGGTGGAGGTTCCTCCGGAGATAAAGATGCCGTGCGCTCCGGCATTTGATATGCGGACGTCACGGATCATCGATAGGATAGGGGTATCCAGATAGATAGCGTGTGCCTTGGTGCCGTCGATGAGGAGATTCTCGATTATTGTGGCGTTGGTGGTGTTGCCGGCCATGGTGGTTCCGGGGTTCGGTTTCTCGATGAATATTCCTCCCGTCCCGTTGATAGGATAGCTGCTGTTGTTGCACTGCCTGCCCGACGATGTCTGCTTGCCGCGGAGCACCATGTTGCGGTATTGGCAGTTCTTGTTGCCGCGCGAATAGATGTGATATCCGTCGTTGCATCCGGTCGCTATCCCCTCGAGCACGAGCTCCGTGGCGTTGGTGTCGCTCACGGTGCGGTCTGTCTGGCGGTTGCATCCCTCGATACGCACATTGTTGGCCTTGATTTGGAAAAACATGGAGTCGGCCATCGTGGCCTTGATGTTTCCGAGCAGCAGGGTGACGGGAAAATCGAGCACGAAACGTGTCTGGCAGCTGTGCTCGCCGTGGAATCCCGAGGCGTCTACAGTAGAGAATCCGTTGGCCTTAGCGTATGCGAGGGCGGCCTTTGTGGAGGTCTCGAAGTCGCTGCCAAATCGGTGGGCGAGCACCTTTCCGCCATCGACGAGGCCTCCCGCCTTCTCAAGCGCGTCAAGACGCTCCTCGTAGTCTTCATGGGTATGGTCCCAATAGGCATAGCCCAACGTTCCGGAGAAATGGCTATTCTCTGGATTCTCAGGATTATACATGTTTAAATGACCTTCTATACCCATCGAATAAAAGCCGTCTCCCATATCAATGAAAGTGATTTGGCTCAGTTGAGCTCCTATGAACCTTCCCACAGGAGGGAAGCTTCCAAGATTTGTATAGACTCTACACTGGCTTTTCCCTATCGGGGAGAAAACTTCAATTTCATCTTCTATTGACTTCTTTACAGCAGCCTCATCCACAAATCCCAACTTCTTGACATCGGCGATTGTGGCTTTTTCAGCTACGGCTATCTTGGCTTCAGACGCTACCTTGCTGGCTGCGGACGCAGTTGCCTCCGCATCGATGGCTTTCTGCCTCATGGCGGTGAGCTGCTGCCGGGTCTCGGTCATCTG
>JAIDTS010000058.1 GCA_029060585.1 Muribaculaceae bacterium | reverse complement strand
GAGATTGTGAATATCTATGAAAGTACGGCTAAAGACGCATGGCAGGTGATTGATACAAAGACCATAGGACCGATGGCAATCCTGCGAAGCAATAAGTTTTCCTTAGAGGAAGAAAACAGGGTAAAAGCTAAGTTAAAGGCTAATTCCATCAAGAGACTCTATTCTAACGGTACTGTGCGTCAGGCCCGAAAGGACGCTGTAGACAACCTGACACGCCTGATGGAAGCAGTCTATAAAAAGCCGGTCATAGTCACCGATCCTACTCCCGACGGATCTCCCCACTGACAAAAATAATCTTCATATTCTTCCGGATTGACCGATGTTTTAAAAATTTTGATTAACTTTGCATGTGAAGTTGTAAAAATATCGGTTCATGGACTGGCTCCGCTTGACGTCATACATAATAGCTTTAATTACCCTCGCCCTCTCGGGATGCTCCGAAAGCAGCGAGAGCTATGACCGCGACATAGCGCTCAGAAGGGTCCTTACTGTCCAGAAGCTTCAGAACATGAATCCGGGAGATTCATCGGTCGTACCAAGAATCGAGGCGATAGTCGACAGTATGGGTAAATCCGGTAGAGATGATTATTATTTCGGTGCGGTAAACGTACTGATCGACCGTCTTTTTTCTGACGGAAGATACGCCGAGGCGGATTCCCTTGCCGTAAGGATGCAGTATGAGGCGGCAGAAGTAGCCGATTCCCTCGCGATGGCGATGGCGAAGCGGGTAAGGGCCCAGATCCTTTACAAACTCTCGCAATCTGAACGTGCCCTGCAGGAAGCCATATCCGCCATTCCATATGTTGCCGGTCCTATAAGGACAGGAACTCATTTCGGCACCGCCACAAGTCTTGACGAATGGCTCCACATTATTGCCAGGGAAAATTCAGATACAGCAGTCATGAGAGAGGCAGGAAACCGTTACGCGGAGACAGTCGTGCAAAACATGCGCAGTAACTCTTGGACGGATTCTACCGGTCACTTCCCTGTGACCGCCCTGGCTTTCAAGGCTGAAAACGCTTTGTTCGATAAAGATGCCAGTCAGGCCGGTTTATTGCTTGACAGCGCCATGACATTGATTCATCAGGAACTTCCGGCAAGGGCTTATGAACATTTCTATGATGTCAGAAGTAGATTCAGGGCCTCACAAGGTGACTTTGTTGGCGCACTCGCGGATGTGGACACTCTTATGCAGACTCACCGCTGCTTCCCCTGGTTCTATCTGCGCGACCTACGGCTTAAGGCAGAAGTGCAGAATGCCGCCGGAATGCATGAAGAGAGCGCCAGGACATATTCGCGTTACATAGCCTATCATGACTCTCTATCGTCCCGACTTACAGACCGAAGGCTTCATGATCTGACAGTTCTCTACCGGACGGAACTCGACCGTAATGAAAAGCGGACGAACACTATCCGTCTTATAGGTCTCGGATCAGTTACTCTCCTGCTCCTTATATTGCTTGGAGTAGCTCTCCGACATGCAATGAAAGAAAGAAAGAGAAATCGACTTCTGGTAGAACGTCTCCACGAATACGATAGAGCCAACCAGTCGCTGATCGAAAAGATTACGGAGCCGGTTTCCAATGATGCGGAGGATAGCCTCGGTTCGAGACTTGACCGACATATGATGACTGATCGTCCTTATACCGATCCGGCTCTCGGCCGCAATGAACTCGCGGAATACCTCGGTATTTCCCAGGAAGCTCTCGCCCAGCTTATACGTTCGGAACATGACCAGACGGTACATGCCTACATTAATTCGTTTCGCGTTGAGGAGGCGCGCCGACTGCTCGATTCAAATGCTGAAATCACAGTCGCCGATATAGCCGGACGACTCGGTTTTGGTACCGCACGCACTCTTCAAAGAGCTTTTAAAGAAAGGTTCGATATGACGCCGACCCAATACCGGGAAGCGTCAAAGGCTCTGAGCTCTACTGATAATCAATAACTTGAAAATTGTCGCATCCCGACTGAAAATTGTCGCACGGTTTTTTTAGTGTATCCATTTATTTTATATTAATTTTGTATGATGGATAGTCTTCCCTGAATGAAGGCTATCCTTGCTTCAACATAATACTTCAATAAACAATAAAACTTCTTCTTTCATTCATGAGGAATAAGAAATACGAATGGCTGGCACATCTGTCTATCCTTATAGCATTAGTTTCCTGTCACGACTCTGCAACGAATCCTGACGAGCCGAACTATCCGGGTCTTGACAGTTTTGAGGGCCGCATCAAGGAATTTTTCCTGACCGACGAGACAGATCGCTTCGATGCCAGCGAATGTGATATAAAGATACTTGCGCCAGACCACAGCGTCATTTCGCGTAAATGTACTCACAACAGATCAAACGGTAAGTCTACCTTCAATCTCGAGACAGGACTCAAGGAAGGAGACTACAGGCTGCTCTATATCGAATATCCTATTGAGCCCATAGTTTCCGAAGACGGTTCAAGGACAGTCACGACGCGCCAGTTCGGACTCGGATGCTCGATTTCAGCTGACAGACATGGTGTTTCAGTGTCAAGCTCATACGACTCTCGGGTTGGACTGTCAGGCAAAGGGACTGCGGAAGACCCGTATATCATCAGCAGTTACGACCACCTTATGATACTTGCCCATGACGTGAATAGCGACGCTACCAACGCTATATTCACGGAGGACACCTACATTCGCCAGATTGTAGATATCGACATGGACGACGCCTGCTTCTTCACAGACACACGCTACGGTTGGGAACCGATCGGCAGCGACTGCAACCTACCTTTCCGTAGCGTCTATCAGGGTGCCGGACTCTCAAATATCTGGAGCCTTCGCGACCATTCTCCTGCGATCGGTCTGTTCGGATACATCCACAAGGCCAGGATAGACGGTTTGACTATTTCCTCCAGTGAATTCTCTGGTAATTATGGAGTCGGCAGTGTCGCCGGTGCTGTAATCACTTCCGGCACAAACCGCGACAGATCGGAAGTCACGAATTGTGTCGTTAAGGACTCAAAAATCACTGGTTCCAACGGATCGTTAGGAATCGGCGGAATAATCGGTGTAGTAGACATGAACACAAAGATTGCCTTGTATGAATGTCACAATGAGAATACTTCCGTGAGCGGTGACTATAATGTAGGAGGAATAACGGGAGGTGCCTCCGCCTATTCCATCGCCTCTATTAATTCGTGCAGAAATGAAGGAAAAATCATAAGTGGATATTCTGGAGCAGGCGGAATCATAGGATCATGCGACACGATTTATGCCACTGCCTGCAGGAATCTTGCCGAAGTCACAGGAGGAGATTCATACAAAACTGGTGATGCCAACAATTCAGCCATAGGGACTGGAGGTATCGCAGGCGGATCCGGAGTGGCTTTCATCACCGGATGTAAGAACAGCGGCTCGATCAAAGGCAATGAAGGAGTCGGTGGTATGCTGGGCAGCACGCGTATCGTCGGTAATGAGCAATCAGGATTAGTCTACAATAACGCAGCTTTCCGCTATTGCGAGAACAAAGGCGACATCAACGGACAACGCTTCGTAGGCGGTATCAACGGAGAGAGCCAGTTGGGAAGCTTCGGATCGCTCAATTCGGGCAAAGTAAACGGTAATTCATATGTAGCGGGGATTGTCGGGAACGCCTCTGTATGTGTTGCCCACAACAATATAAACGAAGGTGCTGTGACCGGAGTGGACTACACCGCGGGAATAATCGGCAAATACACTTTTGGATCAATCGCCATCAACGACAATTTCGGAGAGATTTCCGCTACCGGCTCGCATACCGCCGGGATTGTCGCACTTGCGGGCAACAATACGATTATCCACTTCTGCACCCAGAACTCTGTGGTAGAGAATCCCGGAGGCAAGCATGTAGGAGGTATTGTAGGCGAGATAGGCGACCCGAAGGAGTGGACCGGCTGGAACATTGCCGAATGTGTTGTGGGCGCGATGGAGATCGCAATGTCAGTGGTCGGTCCGGCCATTTCCGTCGCCATGCCCGTCCTTGAGGAATCAGCACACGTTCTTGCAGCCGTGCTTGAATACAGTGAGATAGGTTTCGACTGGCTGCTCCACGCCACCGATGCTGTTTTGTGGGCAGACGGTATGGCGGGATTCGTTTCGGGCGAATCAAGCGAGGAAGTGTCGGACGCAATCAAGGTCGAGACAATAGAGCTGGCCGAAGACATCAACAAGACATTTGCGGAAATACGTACGGGGTCTTCAAGATACCCTTATGCAGGTGCAAGTACAAGTCCTCTTTATGGAATACTTGGAAAGTCTACTGTCGATCTTTCTGACTGGTATGCACAGACAGGCAACGATGAACTTTTCAACGACGCCCTTAATGAATGCAGGCTTGAGAGAATGGAAAAGGTCGAGAACCTCGCCAAGGGCAAGGAGATATTCCATCAGGTGATCGGAGGTGTCTGCATTGCGGTCGGTACCGTAGCCTCCATCGGTGCTATGGTGGCTTCAGGAGGAGCGGCGGCTCCTTTCGTGATAGCAGGAGCGGCGGCTGGTTTTGTAGGAGGAGTCAACGCAGTATGGAAGACATGTGGCGAATTTGAGGAAAATGTGGTGATAATATCGCAATGCATCAATACCGGCAATGTAATCGGCGGAGACCGAACCGGAGGCCTTGTCGGAACCCTGCATGAGCAATCAATAATCACGGATTGC
>JAIDTS010000057.1 GCA_029060585.1 Muribaculaceae bacterium | reverse complement strand
ACACCCTGCTCGGTGATCAGGACATTGACGGAGTGCTCCGAATGGTCGATGTGAGAGCACATCGGGACAATGGCTGAAATCTTGCCACCCTTCTGGATAGATGGGCAGGAGAAGATGGAGATGTAGCCGTTACGGGTGAAGTCGCCTGAACCTCCGATACCGTTCATCATCTTTGTGCCGAGCACGTGGGTTGAGTTGACGTTGCCATAGATGTCGGCCTCGAGAGCGGTGTTCATGGTGATGACACCGAGTCGGCGCACTACTTCCGGACTGTTGGAGATCTCGCCAGAGCGGAGAAGAATCTTGTCGCGGAAGAAGTCGATGTTCTCCATGAAATGGAGCATGGCGTCGTCGGAGAATGTCATGGCGCAGGTAGAAGCGAACTTGCAGTGTCCCTGCTCCATAAGGGTCATAACGGCGTCCTGGATCACCTCGGTATACATCTCGAAGGGAGGAATCTCGGGATTCTCTCCAAGACCATAGAGTACGGAGTTGGCCACGTTGCCGACACCCGACTGGATGGGAAGGAATTCCTTGGGAAGCATACCGCTGCGGAGCTGCTGCACGAGGAAGTTGCATACGTTCTCACCGATCTGATGCGTTACTTCATCGGAGGGGGTGAAGGGCTTCACGCCTTCTGAAGCGTTGGAGGGAACGACGCCTATGATCTTCTTGGGATCAAGGTGAAGTACTGTCGATCCGATGCGGTCTGAAGGCTTATAGATTGGAATCTCGCGACGGTGAGGGGGATCGAGAGGCACATAGTTGTCGTGGAAACCACGGAATGATGTCTTGTAGTAGCTTGAGTATTCCAGGATGATCTTCTTAGCCATCTTGGCGAGAGTCGGAGTCATTCCGAGGCCTGCTCCGAGGATGACGTCGCCGTTAGGGCTCATCTCAGTCACCTCGATGATGGCTACGTCGATGTCGCCGTAGAATCCATAGCGGAGGTCCTGGGCCAGCATGCTGAGATGACCGTCGAAATAGTTAATGGCCTGGGCGTTGATAGCCTTGCGCGAGTCGCTGTGTCCCTGATAGGGAGTGCGGATGGCAATAGCGTCTGCACGTGACAGTTCTCCGTCGACGTGATCGTTGGTCGACGCTCCCGTGAAGAGATTGATCTTGAAGGGGAGGCCCTTATCGTGAAGTTCCTTGGCACGCTTGGCCAGGGCAACCGTTACAACTTTAGGGGTACCGGAGGCAGTAAAGCCCGAGAGACCCACATTATCACCGTTTTTGATGTAGGAAGCAGCCTCTTCGGCCGTAATAAAAGGGATGCTCATTTGTAACTAAAGAATTATTTATGTAATTTTGCACAAATTTAAGAAATATCTTTCAAATAGCAAATAGTATGGACAAGGAATTTCGACTTATAGACCATAAAAATTGCACTTTTTCCCAAAAAGTGCGCATAGAGACCTATGGATGCCAGATGAACGTAGCGGATTCAGAGGTCGTGGCGTCGGTTTTGGGGATGGCGGGCTATGAACTGACGGAGGATGACAGCGAGGCCTCCGCGGTCATCTTCAACACATGCTCCATACGCGAGAACGCCGAGCAGAAGATCTATCAGCGAATCAGCCACTGGAAGGCCTACCGCCGCAAGACCGGACGCAGGATCATCATAGCAGTGATCGGATGCATGGCCGAGCGGCTGAAGAAGACACTGATCGAAGACTATGGGGTAGACGTCGTGGCCGGTCCGGACAGCTACCTCCAGCTTCCGGAGTTGTTCGCCGCCGCCGAGGCCGGAGAAAAGGCCATGGACATAGAGCTGAGCCTGACTGAGACCTACCGCGACGTTCTCCCCCGCCGCATCGGAAGCGCGGGAGTAAGCGGCTTCATATCGATCATGAGGGGATGCAACAATTTCTGCAGCTACTGCATCGTGCCCTATACACGCGGTCGCGAGCGTTCGCGAGAGCCGGAGAGCATCCTGCGAGAGCTTGCCGACCTTAGCGAGCGTGGATTCAAGGAAGTGACGCTTCTCGGGCAGAACGTCAACTCCTATTCATTCGGCAAGGAAGGGGAAGAGAAGGTCGGTTTCCCGGCTTTGCTTAGGATGGTGGCGGAGGCGGCTCCCGACATGCGCATACGCTTCACTACGTCGCATCCGAAAGATATGAGCGACGAGACGCTCGAGGTGATGGCCGCACATCCGAATATAGCACGCCATATCCATCTTCCCGTGCAGAGCGGCAGCGACAGCGTCTTGAAGGCCATGAACAGGAAGTACACCCGTGCCTGGTATATGGACCGCATAGCGGCCATACGCCGCATTCTGCCGGAAGCTGGTATCTCGACTGACATGTTTACCGGATTCCACAACGAGACCGAAGAGGACTTTCAGGACACCCTCTCGCTCATGAGGGAGGCGGCCTTCGACAGCGCGTTCATGTTCAAATATTCGGAGCGTCCGGGCACATTCGCGTCGCAGCATCTGCCCGACAATGTGCCGGAGGAAGTGAAGGTGGAGCGTCTCAACCGCATGATAGCCCTGCAGAACGAGCTGAGCCTGGAGTCTAACCGTCGGGATGTAGGCAAGGAGTTCGAGGTACTTGTGGAGGGCACATCGAAGCGTAGTGCAGACGAGCTCTTCGGACGCACGTCGCAGAATAAGGTAGTGGTCTTTCCGAGAGGCAACCACAAGCCGGGCGACTTCGTGCGCGTCACAGTGACGGACGCCTCCTCCGCTACGCTGCGCGGAGAAGAGGTCTGAACACAATGCGAAAGTGCAGATAAAAGAAAATGGAAGGCCCGCCGAGATGATCGGCGGGCCTTTCTCTTTGAGGTATGTCAGGCCTTATTTCTTGACTGCGGTGTACTTCGCAGGATATGTAGTAAGGTCGAGGGTTATTGTGTATGTGCCGGCATCAAGAGTGATGTTGTCGCCGTTGTTCCAGAGAGCGTCGGGCTGACCGCCGAGGTTAATAGCCCAGTCGCTGTTGGCACGGAACTTCCAGCCCTGACCGGCCTCAACGGTGAGTTCGGCGGTCCATGTGAAGAGGTCTTCGGAAGGAGTCATCTCAATGTCGCCTCCCCAGCCGTTAAAGTCGCCGATAAGGCCCCATGAAGCTATACCCTGAAGCGAGAGCTCCCATGTAGCGGCGTTGAGGCAAGCCCAGTAGAGACCGGGGTGAGCGATAGTGATGTTGTCGGAAGCACGGTTGAGAACACCGGAATAGTTGAAGACTCCACCGTTCTCGCTCTCATCGAGAGGATCGGAACTACCGAAATCACCTCCCCACGCAGCCTGAGGAGCGAACTTGAATGCACTATCAAGGTTAAGGAAGCCGTAGTATTCGGTATAGTTGGTAGTAGAGAGAGGCATCCAGTGGGTGCTCCAGTTGGACCAACCGTCGCCGGTAGCATAATAAGTCTCTACGGCAGCCTTTGATGAGTAGGTCATGCGCTGGGCATTGAATGTTATCTCGCAGGGTGCGCCGATGGCTGTGAGGCCGGTAAAGCTTCCGGTAGTCACTTTCTCGAAGTCGCCACCGTCGCCGTCAGCCACGGGAACGAGAGCCTCCACGCCTGAAAGACCGGAAGCCTTAGCCTTGTCGAGTCCTTCTTCAGAGAGAAGTATCCACTTGTCGCCTACAGAAGAGACGGAACGGACAACAACAGTGAAGACAGGGTCGTCATACTGGTTGGCGCCCTGATGGTCCATCTTGATGGCATCTGTATAGTCCCAGTTTGAACCGTCGCCCATCACTACATAATAGGCGGGGGCGATCTCATGGTCGGGAGCTGCGGGAGTGAACGTGTATGTGCCTACGCCGTAGAAAGTGTCGAGAGTGCCGAGACGCACCTTGTCAGTACCGTTCGCAGCGGTAAGGATCGTGCGGCCATACAGCGTCACCACGGCAGGATTCTTTGTGAATCCGTCGGTATACTGAGCGGCAATATCAGCGAGGCTTGCATAAAGGGCGCCGTCGGAAACGGTGAGGGGAGCCGAGATCATCTTAGAGAAGTCCTCATACGGAGAAAGCTCGAGCGTACCTCCGAGAGCGTAGCCTTCCGGAAGGCCTTCGGCAGTATAGGTGGCCACCTGCACCTCTCCTTCCGGATTGGAGGCATTGATGGCGGAGACAGCGTTGTATACGATTGTCGCGCTGTTGTAGATGGGCTCCTGCGGATTAGTTATGGGCTGCGAGAGACTATCCTCGATATTGTCGCACGAAGCGAGCGCTACCGCAGCGAAAAGTCCGAGACCGAGCCAGGATATGTTTTTTGTATTCATATTGAGATTTTCACGTTTTCAGTCCGGATGCCGTCGTGAAGGGCGGCATCCGGGCCGTCGGTTATTATTCAAGTCGTGCGCTGTATGGGAGTGTGTTGAAGTCGATGATCACGGTGTGCACACCTCCGTCAGGAATGTTCGGACCGTCCTGAGTAAGGTTGTCGAGGGAGTCACCGCCCAGGTTCAGAGCCCAGTCGTTGTTCATGCGGAACTTCCAGCTACCGCCGCCGAGATCCACGTTTTCAGCCTTCCATACGGAGAAGCCGGGTTCCGGTGTCATCTCGACGTCGCCGCCCCATCCGTTGAAGTCGCCGATGATGCCGATGCTCTTGATCGGAGTCAGCTTCACAGTTCCGGCTACCTCATC
>JAIDTS010000563.1 GCA_029060585.1 Muribaculaceae bacterium | reverse complement strand
CTGTCTAAGGGTGGATGTCAGCGGTTGCTCCTGTAGGTTCCTCGGGGAGCTGCAGGCCCGGTCGGGACATACCTATCCCAAAGATGGCGCAAAATTAATACAAAAATTCCAAACTGCCAAATATTTATGAAAAATTAGAGCCCGTTTCATGCGAAACAGGCTCTTGTTTTCTTATATTAGGCGTCCTTAATGGATTATTTGGCATCGTCAAGATTTACAAGTGTGTAGTTCTGGGTGCCGAGACCGATCTGTTCTCCGTAGTCGAGGGTATGCATGCCGTGGCGAGAGTCGATGCGTTCGATTAGGTGTACCTTGCCGTGGTCGTCGGAATTACGCACGAGGTCGGTGCAAGCCTTGTCAAGGGCAATTGGATCGAGCGAGGCGAGGATACCTATATCGTGCATCTGCGGATCGGCGGGATGCGAGTCACAGTCGCAGTCTACCGAGAGGTTGTTGGCTACACTTATATATAGTATGTTATCACCTGCATGGTCGGCAACCGACTTTGCGGCTTCTGCCATAGACTCGAGGAAGTCGTCCTGGGCCGCGGCTTTCCATCCTCCGTCGCGGCTTTCTGTAGCTCCTGCGCTGTGGATATACATCTTACCGTTACCTGAAGCGATACCGATCGACATGTTTTTCACGGCACCTCCGAATCCACCCATGGCATGACCCTTGAAATGGCTGAGGATGACAGTAAAATCATAGTCTGGATAATTTTTGCCCACGATGTCGTATTTGAGGTGCTTGCCGTCCTTAAGAGGAAGCTTCACTTCTCCCTCCGCATCCATGATGTCTACGGGAGCTATGGCTGTAAAACCATGGTCTTCCGCTGCCTTGCGGTGATCGTCGGCGGAATAGCGTTTACCTTGGTATGCGGTATTGCACTCCACAATAGTTCCGTTCACGAGCTTTACGAACGGCTCTATAAGCTGAGGATTCAGGAAGTTGTGGCCTCCGGGTTCACCTGTGGATATTTTGACAGCCACTTTCCCTTTTGCCTCCCTTCCGAGAGCCTGGTATATTTTTACGAGAGCTTCCGGTGAGATTTCAGTCGTCATATAGACAGTAGCGGGCGTATTTTCTGCTGCCACCTCTGTTGACTCGGCCTCTGGAGCCTTCGCGCAGCCTGCAAATGCAACGCATGCCGCTGCGAAAGAAAGAATAAAATGTTTGGTATTCATTGATGTAATGATAGGTGTTTTATCAATTTAGATGCAAAGTTATAAACTTCGAATGGTTTATACAACGAAAAAATGTTAAAAATCCCTTTTATGGTAACATATATGGGATTTTGGTATGTTTTAGTCAAAAACTGGTAGTGAGGTGGCTCGGAAGCGCAAGGATAAGTGTTGCTTTATCTCGCTACTATAAAAAGGCTTTCATGAGGAGCCAGACTCAGAATTCCTGTATTTAACCGAGTCCTATCAAGGTTAAGGGGATTCCATGACTCGACGTCGGTCCTGTCAGTTCGGAGCCTTAATGGTGCTGAATAAGGCGTATCGCTATGGTTGTAGATGAAGTAGATGTCGGTATCGTCGGTCTTTCTATGTGCGAAATGCACCTTGCTCTCCGGAACGTCTTCGCTCTTTATGCTGATATCGGGCGGGAGTCCCATCTCTACAACCGCATCGGCAATGGTCTCGCCCTTATCGCAACGCACTATTTTCAGCCCCTTTTGTCTAAGCATATCAAACATCCTTTCGGCATCTTCTGAGATTAGCGAACGGTCTTGCACGGCAAGTATCCTGTATTCAGGCGAAAGTTCAGAGGGATTCTCCATCCAGTTTTTCAGCGAAGCAGGAGTGCATATATCGAAATTGTACCCCTCCGGTATTTCAGGAAGTTTGAATGCCATGGTCTTAGCCGGCAGGTCACTGCCGAGGAAAACGAGAATGTCCACAACGGGCCGTCCTGTCTGGAGCATCTGCGAGCATCGCGCCTGATACTCCCAGAAATGTTCTCGGCTCTTATCCCATGCCGGATTGTGGCGGTGGAATATATATGGATGAGCGCTTGCCGAGTCATCGTATTTTCGGTCGAGCCATGGCTGATATGATGAGGCGCAAACCACAAACTCGTTGATTCCCTTGCAGTATGCTATGTTTGCTATCCTTAGTAGTTCGTGCCACCCCCGTTCCTTCCAGGTAGTGTCGCTTTCGTTTCTCGGAAAAAAGTAGGGGGAATCGGTGAAGGCTTCTCCGGACGCTATCCTTTTACCGTATAGGTGTGCGGCGGAGGCCGCGTCGAGGCAGTCGTAGTTGCCGTTTTTCTGATATCCCCAGAATTCCCCCTGAGGTTTGGCCACGCACCCTCGCGAGGCGATGTTGTCGTTGGTGCAGCCAAGCATAGCCTGTGACGTGAGCACAACTCCATCGCGACGGCAAAGAGAGTCGATGGTGCCGTAAAACTGTTCCCTGACAAGTTCGCTGAGAGTTAGTTTGAAGTCAGTGAGGAATTTATCTGTAGCTTCGCGGCTTTCTACGATATATCCTCCGAGAGCCGGAATCCAACGATCGATGTCATAACCGCGCAAACGCTTGAAATGCGCCGGCATATCTTCCGTCCAGTTTGCTATTCCGGCTTCATGGCTGTCAATTTGCATTCCCCCGGGCTTACATCCGATCGAGGCCAGGGTGTCGTGGATAGCCTTGAAGTAACTGTTATAATGAATTTCTGCAGCTTTTGCGCTCAATACGTCTGCCTCCAGCCAGGTCTTGGCCGTAAGGGTGTCGCCTTTCCAGACTATTCGTGAGCGACCATGTTTGGCGTGGCCTCCTGTAGGGGCGTATCCGATTATGACATCCCCTGCAAAAGGTTTGAAATCCGATTTAAGGTCTACCATGCCTTCCGACGGGAGTTCGCTTCGCAATCCACTCTTATTTTCCCAGTTGTCGGTCATGTCGTAGCTCATCAGGCGTATGTTTTCGAGATACAGGTTATTATGCTTCTCCGAAGGACCTTGCCAGTCGTGAATGTTCAGACGAAAGAATCGTGCTGTGACAGGTGGAAAGTTGATGGTGCGCTGTCTGCTCTTATGGCCGATCACGTCCTCGATTCCCCGCAGTTCAGTCACAGTGGTCCAGTTGATGCCGTCGTCGCTGCATTCAAGCTGTCCGATAGGAGGAAAAAGTATGTACATAGCTCCGAAGTAATCCTTTTGAGGTTTACCGGGTATATTCATTGAGCCATATGCCCCTTTCCCTCGTGGTCTGGCTGTATAGCTTATGGTGCGTATTTCTTTCGGAGTCTCAAAGTCAGCTGTAATCTGCAGGGGGTTATTATCAAGGATGGTGACGCGGTCTTTGAGTATAAGTGAGTCGATGAAGGTTGATTCAGTAGGCAGGGAAGTGGATATAGTTGCCAGTGCCCGGAATCCAGCCGGGATTTCTTCGCCCGGATGCAAGGTCACAATCTTCTGCATTCCGTATTCCGGAGTTATCCATGGTCCTCCGGCCACATATCCGTTTGTAGACGCCACGTCGAAAGTAAGCCCAAGTTCCTTGGCCTTGAATGCCGCATACTTTAGCATTTCCCACCACTCTTTCGATAGAGCCGGGCAGGCTCCTTCCTGATTGCCATGTGTCTGATCATAGAACACTACGCCTCCTATTCCGGCATCCTTGAATGCCTGAAGGTCGGCGTCAATGCCCTCCAGGGTAGTCTCCGTCTCACCATGAAACCACCAAATTTTTGTGCGCGCCTCGTTAGATGGTCGGACAAAGGAGTCCCACAGACGTTCTGCGTTACAGTGGAAAGATATCAACAGAGAAAATAGTAAAGTCGATACTACAGATGATAAATTGATGATAGGTTTCATAGATTTGCAAAATTACATAAACTTCCGCTCTTTTGCAAATCTGACCCTTATTCCCCTAAGACTATTTTTAGGAGAGGATGCTGTTCATATTCCATTTCACTCAGGTCGTAGTGCGTCTTGATTATCTTTCCGTCTTTGTCGATGAGAACCCCGAATGGAATGGCTGAGAAGTTGAAGAGTCCGGTAAGACGCTGCCAGTCGTCTTGCGAGATGAAGATGTGTTCGCCCTTTATCCCTTCCTTTTCAAGCCAGTCCCTGCAGGCATCCATGTAGTTGGACTCCGCTATGTATAGCGCCTTGAAGGGCTTATTGGCAAGTTTTTCAAGAATCGGCTTCTGAGCCTTCATTCCGGCGCGACAAGGTCCGCAGCCTATACCCCAAAAATCGAGATAGAGTGCGTTGCCTTTATATGGCTCGATGATTCGGGCAAGTACTTTTCCTTCCGGAGTGTCAGGAACGGTCATGCCTGAATTTTCAAAACCCGTCAATCGGTTTTCTGCTACCAGTACTTTCCCGACATAATCGTTGTACTGCTCCATCAGCATATCGTTCAGCCTGTCGTAATCATTATGTCTAATCACTTGCGACACAAGTCTGTTGAATCCTGTAAGGCTTTCGTAGGATGGCTCAGGTTCTTGCTTCAGTTGATCGATCAGGCTTGAAGTGCGTATGAACTGTGCTACAAAACAGTTACCCGGTCCTATCGAGTCGAGTCTGTCTATTATTTTACTGTAAGTGTCGGAAAGGTTATCGGATTCTACATATGCGATAGTGCCCGGTGCTTTCTCCATTCCCACTGCAGCGGTTCTTGAGTCGATAAACTGGGGGTTGAATGCCCATCTGTTGGGAAGTATCCATCCATGGCTAAGAAGAAGAGGATTGTTGTAAATCAGGTCTTTATGTCTAAGCCATGGTTTGAGAAGGATTATCTCATCAAGGTGCTCAGGTTCCTTCATGACGAGATTGCCCTCGGCGTCTCTTTTAAAGGGAGATCCTTGCGTACTCATGAAATTCAGTTGATTGTCTTCCATCTGTTCTATGATTCGTCCTATCGCTGAAACTGTCAGCACATCCTTGACGAAACCGCTGACGGGAAGATTTTCTGTGAATGCGGGAATGTCTTCAAGCACTGAATCAAGCAGGGATGCCAATCTATCGTTTAGTCTGTAAATGACCGATTTCATTGAATCTGTGACTTGCACACTGTACTTTGTTTTCAGTCCATACCTATTATAGAGGCTGTCGACAAGCATATTGATTGCGAATCCATCAGAACCGCTTTCCTCGAATCTCCATAATTCCGGCACATGTCCTTTGTTCGGATCTATTCTTGTAGATGAGCTTGTCACTATAGAAAGAGTATCACCGGGAATCAAGAAAATGTCCTTACTTATGTTGCCGAGCTGAAAGAAGTCATACTGTGGATATGCGAGCGGAATGTCGATCCCGAAACTCCCGTCCGGATTGATGTCACCGATATTTACTTTCTGCTCATGTGTGAAATCATTGATGGTCCGTATAGAGAATGTAGAGACTCCACTGTTCGGTGAGAAGTCGGTAATCCTGCCGCGTATGTGCGCTACCCCTTTCCCGTCATAGAATTTCATGTCAGCATAGCGTTCCGGATCAAAGCCGTTCCATTCCGTTGTCGGTTCGACTGCGTAAGCAGACAAGGCAATGCACGTAAGACACAGAATCGGGAGGAGTCGTGTCGTTTTCATGATTTTATCTTTAAATATAGTTCCCATAGAATATTCACGTGTTACCTTACCATCACCTTACGGACTGTGCCGTCGGCTTCGATCACTATGTTGAGCCCGGACTGCATTGAGCTGATTTTCAGTCCTGAAGGCGTGTAAATTCCTGCCGGTATGCGGTTTTGTGTTTCATTTATACCTTCCACTCCCGAATCTCCGGTTTTGTTTAGTTTGCATTCCAGAAGCAGGAACTCATGATAGCCGCCACCGTTGGTCTGGTCTACGAACTGGATGATATAGTTTCCTGCATCAGGCAGAGAAAACTCGAATTCATGCTCCGGCTCTGATGATAGATCTGCCGATGTGTTGCCGTTGGCGTTAGCCGTTGTCGTGAATACTTCCGACTCCGCTACGATAGAGTTTGAATCAACGCTTCTTACGACAACCTTATAGCTCGGCTTCTCCTTCCAGGCCGCCATAGCGAAAGTGAGCCTGTAGTCACCGGGTTCGAGATTCAGGCGGTAGTTGCTCTGAGCTCCGTATTCAGCGCGGTCGTTGCGCCAGTAGAGGGCCTTGCCCTGATAGCCTTTGAAGTCCTTGAAAGTGCGGGCTCCCATTCCGTAGGTTTCGGGATACTGATGGATCTCGTCGTTTTCCTGCACGCAGCGCCAGCCTTCAGGGATGGTTCCATTCGCGACGTCGGTAAAGTCAAGTTTGTAGATAGAGGAGGTATCTACAAACACAGGTTGAATAGTGACGTTATCGTCGGGCATTGTAAACGAGATGTCTCCGCCGTCGTTTATCTCGATTGTTGCTGACATGGAGTAGAAGACCGAATTGACTATCTTCAGTTCCTTGAGAGCGTATCCATCTTCTGGGTTGACTGTTAAAGTGACTTTCTGACCTTCAGAGGCTTCCCTTACATCCGCCGACACCTTGCCGCCGCGTTCACACTCCCTTACGGTGACGAGATATTTTTCCTCCGGCGTTCCCTTCGGCATGTAGATGATCTGGTCTATAGTGGGGGCTGCCGCTCCAGTGTTGGTGAGTATGAGGGTGTTGCCGCCTGCATTGAGTGAAGCTGGCACCTTTATTTTCTTCCATTCGTTCTTCTTGACTTTGTCGAGCTTGACATTGGATACTGTCCCGTTGACCGAAACTTCCATATCTCCGGCCGACGAAGTGTTGCAGTAGCGAATGATGACGTCATAGTCTCCGGCTTCCATAAGTCTGAGCTGATGGCGCAGGGATGCTTGCTTGTCGCTACCCATTTCTACATATCCCAGCCCGGCAAACTCGGAATAATCCTGGGCCCACCAGCCGGAATGGGTGAACGCAACGTTCTTTACATTCCTGTAATCCATGTTTTCCGCCTCTATGATGATAGGGCAGACGAGGGCTTCCGGTTGTTTGGGAACTTTGAGGGCGGATTCCGACGGTATTGCATCCTTTGCCTCTGCGCGGTCGGCTTCTCCCTTGCAGAAAACTGAGATGTCGAGAGGTCCGAGGTGGGTGACGTCGAGCTGATAGCTCTTTTTGTCCTGGTTATAGTTTGGCTCCACTTTGGCGTAAAAACCCCCATGGTTCTTCAGCCTGTATTTGGGTTCGGCAGCAAGACCTTCCAGGCGGATGACATCTTTTCTCATTGTCGTGGTGTCGTTCCTGAAATTATTGAGGTAGAAGTCTATATGGTCCTCATATTCCCGTATCACTCCGGCAGACAGTACATCGTAGGTCAGTTCCAAAGTGTCGCAGGTGTTGTATTCAAGCGGGATTCTTGCCGACGCGGACTTCTTTCCGTTGATGTTGGAATAGGGAGTGTAGGTGACAAGCTGGTTGCGGAACCTGTTTACATATAGGTCGCCTTGTGAAATCTCCGGATACTGCTTGTTGAATTCAGCGACTTTCTTGCTTGTCGACGACCATCGTGAGGAGCGTTTAGACTTGTCGACCTGTACTGGTATCTGCATGGCCGATTCATCCGCGGGCTCAAGCATCACAGGAATAGTGCCGTAACGTCCCGATTTCTTGAAATAGCAGAGATTGTCCATCCAAGTCCCGTTGTTTTTGTTAAACGGGTCAGACTGCTTGTAGAGACCGTCGTAAAGGTCTCCCCATGCTGCGTATTTATCCTCGTCGCTGCCGCTTTGGACATCATTGATTACTGCGATCTTCGTCTTCCCGACCACTTCCATTCTACTGGGTATATACATCGAGCCGTCAAT
Organism: Muribaculaceae bacterium; assembly: GCA_029060585.1. Next base: position 6,020 of record JAIDTS010000563.1, on the reverse strand, counting down.
GATCTTTCCGAACATATCGAGCCATATTCCGTCGAAGTTCGGGAAACGCCCCCAGTTGCGGCGCGTGTAACCGTCTACGGTAGAGTTATTGAGGTTCTGGAAGTCTTCCGTCCAGATAAGTTCCGGACCATCCCAGACCGCACCTCCGTTGACGCAGGTCTGTTCCATTACGGTGCCTATTCCGGCGGCTCCCGGATAGGGTTTGCCGTTATTGTCGCCGAAGAGGTCTCCGAGTGCTCCGTTCCATCCGCAGTTGTCGTAGCGGACACCATAATTATTGGCGAGTCCGGCAACGAATGGTCCCCACGTCACGCTCTCGTTGTTGTAGAAGCAGCTGCTCGTAGTGTATTTATAGAGCCAAAGGATAGCTTCAGGATGTTCCTTGCAGGCTTTGTATAGATCCGGGTTGCGCTTCATCATTCCAAGTGGATTGAGGGGATGGCTCCAGATGTTTCCGCAGAAGCTCACGGTTAGAAAGCCGCCGTAACGGTGAGACATCTCCACAAGTTTTGCGAAGAGTGCGATACGCGACTGCTGTGTGCTGCTGCTCTTGTCGCCGGCCTCGTCGAAGCCCCAGAACTGCTCGGCGTAGTTCCATCCGAGAAAATTGGGGTAGGTCTTGAAGAAATACTCGAATGTCTCGAGGTCATCGTCCTGTATGTGGGTGTGGCCTCCGCTCGCGGGCTGACATGTAAACCACATTCCGTTCTGCTGGCAGACCGATGCCCACGATTTGTACGTGCGGACCGCATAGCGGGGCATGCGGTACATGTTTGTGTTTTTATCATACTGGCATGAAAGCGATAGGTTCATGCAGACATAGGGCTTTATGTCATCGGGAATCAGGTCGATGATTTTCTGAGGGTCGGCGGAATTCCATACATCGATATGTACAAGCCACAATGGGTTTCGATTGTCGATAGGCCGCCGCTCCTGTGCTGATAGCGCAAGGAAGAATAATGAGATAAGAAGACAGAATAAAGGTCGCTTCATGATAGTTTTTTAAGTTTAAACAACTTCATTAATTTTGTAGGCTACAAAGTTATAAATTTTGTTTCATTTCTCAAATAGATAATATGATAAGTTTATGTCATTTCATTTCAGAAATGACTCAGATGCGTTCGAATCCGTAACATATACGGTGTGGCGTCTAAACGACGGCTTTTTCGGGCTTGTTTGTTGGGTTTAGTCTAATATAAGGAAAATGCAATTCGATGGATTATTTTTCAACCTTATATGGCATTGTTTGTTGATATGGTAAATAAAAACCTTATTAAAACGATAGAAATACTATGAAAAAAACGATTCTACTGCTTTTCGCTTTCGTAGCGGCTATTACGGGAATGGCTCAGGTTCAGATCCCATATCAGGAACTTCCTTACAACGTGCATTATCACTGGGGGCTTGTCGATGTCAATATCGGGCATGGGAAGGTGACGCTCTCTTCGCAGGGCGACCAGTTTAACGCTACCCTCGACGGCAATACGATTCCATGGGAAGGTCGGATATTCTGCGTGAGCGATACGCTAAACGCTACGATGACTCCCGGCGTCCCCTACACTCACGAGAGTGTCAACTATGAGAACGGCTGGTATCTAAAGCCTAAGGTGATGGAATATCGAAGCGACGGGTTCGCGGCATCAAATCCTGCCAACTACAAGAATATCGCCGGTCAGGGCGAACTCAACGCTGATGCGGAGACGATGGAGGCGGTGACAGTCACTGCGGATATGCTGGGAATGTTCTATTACTTCCATGAGATAGATTTCGCAAGTATGTCGGCCGGTCAGCAAGTGACTATTCCTATCGACGGCGGCTACGCCCAGTCTGTGACTGTGACTTATAACGGACCTTCGTCATATGGAGGATATTCTACATATTCGGCATCTTTCGAGTATACCTATGAGGGAGCGGCAACGGGCTATTCAGTTCAGGCGCAGGTAGACCAGAGCAGCAGGATCCCGGTGCTTCTGAGTGCCGAGCTTGCCATCGGCCATGTGGAGATGATCTACGAGTAATTGAGAATTTTGAATAATATTAATATTTCAATGCGGCTCGCTTAGAAAAGTGGGTCGCATTGTTTGTTGTACGGAAATGAAAATGCGCCAAGTACGGAAGCGAAAATGCGCCAAGTGCGGAAACGAAAACGCGCCAAGTACGGAAGTTGAGAATTTATAGTACTGATTAATAGAAGAATACGAATTGTGGCGAATTTATGAATATAAGTAAAGAAGATACTATTAAAGACATGAATACTTTCGGCTTTATCTTCGAATGTCTATGTGTAAGGGATCTCCGAGTATATGCTCAACCATTGGATGGAAAAGTATATCATTTCAGGGATAAGACCGGTTTGGAGTGTGACGCAGTTGTACATCTCCGAAATGGCAGTTATGGCCTTGTCGAAATCAAATTGGGAGGAGAGAAGCTTATAAATGAAGGAGCCGCCAACCTGATAGAGCTACGTAGCCGCATAGATACTACAAAGATGAAGGCTCCTTCATTCGAGATGGTACTGACAGCCGTCGGAGACTACGCTTATCGACGTACTGACGGAGTCCTTATTGTCCCCATTGGCTGCCTAAAAGACTAAAAATCGGCATCGCTACCCTATTCGCTGGCTATGCAGCTTTCAAGTGAAGTGGGAAAGAACCTAAAAATGCAAACCCCAAAGGCTAACGTTGGATAGCCTTTGGGGTTGCCCTCATATTTATTAATCTTCCTCGATTGTGATCAGTTTTCTTTAATGTTCATTCATTTCTGAATAATCTTTTGGGTTGTGCCGTCTGAGTAATGGACGATAACTATACCTTTGTATTCCTCATCGACAGAGGCTCCGGAAATATCATGGCGATCTGTCACCTCAATATTAAAATCTTTATCTATTGCCTCAACGGCATCTGATTCTTTTTCGACAATATTCTTAAATCTGTTCCATGGATCAACTTTTAGAAATGCTTCTTTTGCGCCTTTGGGGATATAAAGGATAGCATTCTCATATGCTTCGTCAGAAAATACTGAACCTCCTCCTCCATATTCTGTGTTGACCTGACATGGTGTATAGGTCATGTATTCTACTGTCTCAAGTACATTACTGTAGTTCCAGACCATGCCGTCAAGTACACTAAGATTTTCTGATATCTTCAAATGTTTAAGGCCAAAGCAATCCTGGAAACTTTTTACGTGAATGGTTGTCACGCTGTTTGGAATCACTATATCGGTCAGACTTCTGCAGTTGGCGAACGCCATTATGTAGATTGTTTCAGTGGATTCTCCAATTTTTATGGATTGTAGGTTCACGCAGTCTTCAAACGTTGCGTCAGCGATATACTTCATGTTGTCTGAAAGAACAGCGGAAGTTAGGCTCTTGCATCCTCTAAAAGCATCGCTTCCTATTTCTTTCACAGAATTGGGTATAATGATTGAAGATAAGGATTCGCACGTTGCAAATGCATCATCATCAATCGATTGAAGTGAGTTCGGCAATTCTATTTCTGTAAGAGAATAACACCCTGAGAAAGCATCCTCCCCAATGGAAATGAGAGACGTCGGCAGATTTATTTCAGTTAGATATTCGCAACTCATGAAAACCCTGTATTCAAGTTCGGTTACTTTTTCCGGTATGGTAACAGAGATAAGTCCACTTTTATAAAATGCATTAGAACCAATTTTTATCAATGATTCGGGTAGCTCAATATTATTTAGGTTCTCGCACTCATAAAATGCGGATTCCCCGATCTCGGTGATCCCGGACGGTATAGAGATAGACTCGAGGCTTGAGCAACCCGTGAATATTCGCCAAGGTAACGATGTTATACCCTCGCCAATTTTTACCGACCTTAAATTTGCGCAGTATGAGAATTGTCCACCTTCACCCCACTCGCCCCACTCGTACCAATTTTCAATATTGCCTGGTATGTCGATAGATGTTAATCCGGATTCTGCAAATGCCTCATATCCTATCATTCTTAGAGATTTAGGTAATGATATTGATGAGAGGTTTTCACACCTGCAAAAGGCCCGTGGTCCTATCTCGACTAATGACGAAGGTAATGACACGGATGCCAGGTTTTGACAGCCTTCGAATACACTTCCTTCTATAGTGGTTAAAGATGAAGGCCACGATATTGATGATAAGCTATTACACTCATAGAAAGCACCTGATCCAATCTGCGTTAAAGAGGAAGGCAACGATACTGATGTCAGACTCTTACACCCCCAGAATGTCGCACGTTCAATTACTTCTAAAGAGGTTGGCAACGATACGGATGTCAGATTCTCACATTCGGAGAATGCACTTTCTTTAATTATTTTGACTGAGTTAGGTATATCTATGGATTCTATATTACTGCCATAAAATCCTTCCGATTCGATTCCTATTACAGGATATCTTATCTCCTCTTCATCAAGTTGCTCAATTGCTATAGAAGGGATGGTGACATGTCCTGATAATTCCCCGGATGCCTTGACGTTACAACCTAATAACACCACGCCCATCTCATCATAACAAGCTTCATATTCGAGAGTGACACCGTTGAAAGTGTATTCGAAGGCTCTTATTTCCTGAGGGAGCATCAGGCAGCAGAGCATCAATAAGATTAGCTTTACAGTCTTCATATCAATGTGTTGTAAGCTTGCCGTCTAAACTCCCTTTCGCGGCACAATCATTTAATAATGAACAAAAAAAGCGTGAGAGCCGATACCTGTTGTCCGTCCCACAACTTGAGGCCCTGGAAACTGCCCATCTCAGTTGAACGGACAACGCAGAAGCCTCACGCGGAATATGTATATCAACGTCATAGCGTGATGCTCTCGCGCCGCGCTAACAGTGGGTATACACTCCTTATAGGCATCTATCGTTGTCTCATTCCTGACTGAGATTGAAGTTTTCCAGGTTTCAAGTTGTCAAGAAAGAGCGTAAGATAAACGCTTTTATAATATGTAGTTATGGGCGCACGTGAAGTGCGCCGCTACAGATTCCCGCCCTCATTGGCCCCGGACCGGGGCTTCCGCAAGTCGGTCTGCATCCGCAAAGTTATAAACTTTTTTCGGATTTGCAAAACTTTTATCCTGAAAATTTGGATGTTGTAAACTTTTTAGTTTTCTTTGCGATATAAGATCTACTAAAATGAGTAGGACAAAAAGAGATGCAATAATGAATGCTCAGACATTCCATCAATTGTTAGATGCGGAATATGGAGAGATTGGAACGCCAGGACACGATCAATTTGAGATTGATGCAGCTGCTTTCAGTCTTGCGGAGACATTGAAAGAGGAACGATTGAAGGCGGGTTTGACTCAAGAGCAATTGGCAGAAAGGATAGGAACTAAAAAAACGTATATATCAAGGCTGGAGAATGGCAAATCAGATATTCAGTTAGGAACATTATTCCGTATCTTTGAAGGTCTCGGACGGAAAATATCCTTAACGATAGTATGAAAAATGGCATTTCTGCTCCTCTGCGCTACCATTGGACTCTCTGTAATTAGTTGGCTTTAAATAGGCTCAATGTATCGGTCCGCGAGCGAAGCGAGCGAGCCCCAGCGCCCTCAGCTTCCGAGTGCAAGCAATTAAAAAAGTACTCCGCGCTCCCAGCCCCTCTGCGGCCTCTGCGTGAGGCCATTACTGCGTCTCTCCTCGAATTCACTTCCCTTTAAGAAGGCGCGACAGTGCTCGAATGACTCTGCGTGAGTTATTTAGAGCTTGGCAAAGTTGAGTCAGAAAAGATAAAACGCCTCCCGATTTATATCGGAAGGCGTTATATTTTTCCAAAGAAGTGTGATCACTTGCCGAAAAGGCCGCCGAGCATACCGCCGGCTTTCTCCTTCAGGCCATCGAGGACGCTGCCCTTCACGCTGTCAAGGTTCACGTTGTTGAGCAGGCCGGATGCGTGAAGCTTTGATACGATTTCTGCGAAGTCGAGGTTCTTGAGGTCAAAACCCTTGAGTGCGCTTGTCACCTTTGCGATGTCGAAGTTGTTGCCGAAGTGCTGAGTGAGCTGGCCGATGATTTGCTGAAT
>JAIDTS010000562.1 GCA_029060585.1 Muribaculaceae bacterium | reverse complement strand
TCTTTCCTGTGAAGTTCCATTAGGCAGACCTGACAGCGACTATGACCTGAGAGGACCTGACATCAACACTATTCACAATCCATTCCCGGCAAGTATCACTGGGATTCCCGGACATAGGGTTGAAAATGTAAAGCTGAGTAATATTAATGTCTCCTATCCGGGTCGAGGGACCAAAGGAATGGCATATATTGGAGCGTATCGCTATAATGACGTGCCTGAAGAGATAGCTTCTTATCCGGAATTTCACATGTTTGGTGAATTACCTGCATGGGGATTATTTGTTCGACACGTCGATGGCCTTAATCTTGATAATGTCAGAATGACAGTGCGAGAGCCTGATTACCGCCCCGTTATGGTAACAGCTGACGATGTACTGAATATTTCCGGTGAAATTTATACACATGATTAATTAAAACAAAAGAAGAGGGACGCACGACTCGTGCGTCCCTACATAGTCATTTGGATGGGGTGGTTATTCCCACTCGATAGTTGCCGGTGGCTTGGAGGAGATGTCGTAGACTACGCGGTTGATGCCGCGCACCTTGTTGATTATCTCGTTGCTGACTTTGGCGAGGAACTCGTAGGGGAGGTGTACCCAGTCGGCGGTCATACCATCAGTTGAGATGACGGCGCGGAGCGCGCAGCAGCGTTCGTAGGTACGCTCGTCGCCCATGACACCTACGCTCTGTACAGGCAGCAGGATGGCGCCTGCCTGCCATACCTGGTCATATAGACCGGCCTCACGCAGATTGCTGATGAAGATGTCGTCCGCCTGCTGGAGCACGTGTACCTTTTCGGCAGTCACCTCTCCGAGGATACGGATTCCGAGGCCCGGACCCGGGAAGGGATGGCGGCCAAGGAGCTGGGGATCTATTCCGAGAGCCTTGCCTACGCGGCGAACTTCATCCTTGAAGAGGAGACGAAGCGGCTCCACTACCTTGAGGTTCATCTTCTCAGGAAGACCACCTACGTTGTGATGCGACTTGATGGTGCATGAAGGTCCGTTTACGCTGACGCTCTCGATCACATCGGGATAGATTGTTCCCTGAGCGAGCCAGCGGGCTCCGTTGAATTTCTGAGCCTCCTCGTTGAAAACCTCTACAAAGTCACGACCGATTATCTTACGCTTCTGTTCAGGGTCTGTCACACCCGCGAGATCTGTATAGAATCTTTCGCTTGCATCAACTCCTTTTACATTCAGGCCCATGCCTTTGTATTGCTCGAGCACTCCCTCAAACTCGTTGAGGCGAAGCAGACCGTTGTTGACGAAAATACATTGCAGGTTATGACCGATAGCCTTGTTGAGCAGAACCGCAGCAACCGTTGAGTCAACGCCTCCAGAAAGACCAAGAATCACCTGATCGTCGCCGATCTTGGCCTTAAGTTCCGCTACAGTGGTCTCGATGAAAGAGTCGGGACTCCATGTACCGGAGCATCCGCAGATGCCCATGACATAGTTGCGCAGCAGTTGTGTGCCGTCGGTCGAGTGGTACACTTCAGGATGGAACTGGATTCCCCACGTCTGCTCTCCCTCGATATGATAGGCTGCGACACGAACATTCTCGGTGCTTCCTATAATGTGGAATGATTCTGGGATATCGGTGATGGTGTCGCCATGGCTCATCCATACCTGTGTGGGTGAGGGGAGACCTACCATTAGGGGATCCTCTGCGTCTACCACGGTAAGCATCGCACGTCCATATTCACGACTGGGCGCACCCTTCACTGTCCCTCCCGACATCTGCGCGAGCAGCTGAGCTCCGTAGCACACTCCGAGCAGAGGAAGCTTCCCCTTGAAGGCATCGAGCGATGGTTTCGGGGCCTCAGGATCATTGACGGAATATGGACTTCCCGAAAGAATCACGCCTTTTACGTCCGCATCGATCTCAGGCACCTTATGGAAAGGATGGATCTCGCAGTATACGTTGAGCTCACGTACTCTTCTTGCTATAAGCTGAGTATACTGCGATCCAAAGTCTATAATCAGTATTTTCTCCATGTTAGTTTCCTCTTGTATAATTGGGGGCTTCCTTGGTGATTGTCACGTCGTGGGGATGGTTCTCGATAACGGCGGCCGAAGTGATCTTTACAAACTTCGCGTCGTGCAGACTATTGATGTCAGGAGCGCCGACATAGCCCATACCGCTGCGAAGTCCTCCTACGAGCTGGTAGACGGTTTCGCTGAGTGTTCCCTTGTAAGGCACGCGGGCCTCGATGCCTTCCGGCACGAACTTGCTGCTGTCGGTCTTCTCGCTCTGGAAATATCGGTCTTTAGAGCCAGCCTGCATCGCTGAGATGGATCCCATGCCGCGATATGACTTGAACTTACGACCATTGTAGATGATCGTTTCGCCGGGAGATTCCTCTGTACCTGCGAACATCGAGCCCATCATGACACTGTCGCCGCCAGCTGCAAGAGCCTTGACTACGTCGCCTGAATAGCGGAGACCGCCGTCGGCGATCACTGGAACTCCGAGAGCGTGTGCTGCCTTCGCTGCTTCGAATATGGCACTCAGCTGAGGCACACCAACTCCGGCCACGATGCGGGTAGTGCAGATCGAGCCCGGACCTATTCCAACCTTTATGCCGTCGGCTCCCGCCTCGATGAGGAACTTTGCGGCGTCGGCTGTAGCTATGTTACCTACGACTACGTCAAGATCCGGATAGGCGGCCTTTACCTTTTTCAGAGTGTTGACCACGTTCTGGCTGTGGCCGTGTGCGGTATCGATTACGACTGCATCGGCTCCGGCTTCTACAAGCGCCTTGACGCGGTCAAGAGTATCAGAAGTGACACCTACACCGGCAGCCACGCGTAGACGGCCCTTGCTGTCTTTCGCAGCGTTAGGGTAGTCCTTGATCTTTGTGATGTCTCGGTATGTAATAAGTCCTACAAGCTTTCCGCTTTCGTCTACAACGGGGAGCTTCTCAATCTTATGCTTCAGCAGGATTTCTGATGCCTCTGAGAGGGAGGGATTTGTCGTTGTGATAAGGTTTTCCTTCGTCATCACGTCCTTGATCATGATGCTCATGTCTTTTTGGAAGCGTAGGTCGCGGTTTGTCACGATACCTTCAAGCTTACCTTCGGCATCCACTACTGGAATACCGCCGATGTGATTGTCGTGCATCAGCTGGAGGGCATCTCCTACTGTCTGGTCTCCGTGAATTGTCACCGGGTCATAAATCATGCCTGACTCGGCACGTTTCACGCGACGGATCTGGTCGGCCTGGGCCTGGATGCTCATATTCTTGTGGATAACTCCGATACCGCCCTGTCGTGCGATCGCGATCGCCATGTCGGATTCGGTAACGGTGTCCATTGCAGCGGAAACAAAAGGTATGTTGAGTGGGATGTTTCGTGAGAAGCGGGTGCCGAGCTTAACCTCGCTCGGAATCACCTCGGAATATGCAGGGATAAGCAGCACATCATCAAATGTAAAGCCTTCCAGTGCTATTTTTTCATCTAAAAAACTCATACGAAATTATTTGAGATTTTACAAATTAGAATTCCTTAAGCTTTTCGGAAATCTTGATTGTCTGAGAGCGGTCGGGACCTACGGATATTATGCCGACCTTGGTCTTGGTCAGTTCTTCGATTTTCCTGACATAAGCCTTGGCAGCTTCCGGAAGTTCATCATAGCTCTTACATCCGGTGATGTCTTCCTTCCAGCCTTCCATCTCGATATAGACGGGTTTGCACTTAGCCAGCATGTGGATTGTGGAAGGGGGAGCCAACACTTCTTTGCCGTCGAGCTCATATCCGACGCAGATCTTAACCTTGTCGAGCCCTGAGAGCACGTCGAAAAGCATAAGGGCCCAGTAATCGATGCCTGCGAGGCGTGCTGTATAGCGAGCCACAACGGCATCAAACCAGCCGATGCGGCGGGGGCGCCCCGTGACTGTACCGTATTCATGGCCGCGCTCGCGGATCTCATGTGCGGTCTCATCGAAGAGTTCCGTGGGGAACGGACCTTCGCCCACACGGGTGCAATATGCCTTGGCTACACCTACGACATTCTCGATCCATTTAGGAGCGATACCCGCACCCTGCGAGATGCTTGCCGCAGAGGGGCAGGAGGATGTCACGTAGGGATACGTGCCGTGGTCGATGCAAAGCATCATTCCCTGCGCTCCCTCAAAGAGGATCTTGGCATCGCTGTGGATAGCGTCATCGATTAGGAGGCTGGTGTCGCAGATCCGCGGACCAAGTATCTTGGCTATTTCCATATACTGGTCGTAGACCTGCTGATAGTCGAGAGGTTCGAGCCCGTACATCTTGAGCTCCATATTCTTTACCTCCAGGGCAGCCTTGAGGCGCTCTGCGAAATATTCCGGATCGAGAAGGTCGCCCATGCGGAGACCGATGCGTGAATACTTGTCAGTGTAGGCCGGACCGATACCTTTTTTTGTGGTGCCGATCTTGGCGTCACCCTTAAGATTCTCGCTTGCCCCGTCGAGCATGCTGTGCCAGGGCATCACCATTGCCGCACGGTCGGAAATATAAAGCTGATATTCTGTTATGCCCTGATTGTGGAGCTTTTCAAGTTCAGCGATTACGGATACTGGATTGACCACCATGCCGTTGGCCATTACGTTGATGGTCTTGGGATTGAAGATTCCGGAAGGAATACTCTGGAGAGAGTACTTGTGGCCGTCAAACATCACCGAGTGTCCGGCATTGTTGCCTCCCTGATAGCGCACCACCATGTCGGCTCGGCATGCGAAGTAGTCGGTGATTTTTCCTTTGCCCTCGTCTCCCCACTGGGAGCCGGTGACGACGAGACGTTCGCTCATAATATATTATGGAATTTTGAAATTATTCGATGTTGTTACGCTTATAGATATAATCGACGTTCTTCAGATAATAGTCGAGGGTGAAGCAGGCTTCCAGCTCTTCCGGTGTCAGCATCTCCATGACAGCAGGCGTCTGAAGAAGGAGATCCCTGTAGTTGCTGTTTGTGGCCATTGCCTTCATCGCTACAGGCTGCACGGTGTCGTAGGCCTGCTCGCGTACCCATCCCTTGCCGATGAGGGCGTTCATCACACGCTGTGCAAATATAACACCATTGGTCATATAGATATCAGCCCTCATCTTGTCTTCGAAGATGGTGAGGTTTTCGAGTATGCCCATCATGCGGTTGAGCATATAGTCGAGCAGGATAGTGGCATCCGGCATAATGATGCGCTCCGTAGCGGAGTGGGAGATATCGCGTTCATGCCAGAGGGCAACGTTCTCATATGCGGTGGCCATATATCCGCGCATCACGCGAGCGCAACCGCATATATTCTCGCTGCCGATTGGGTTGCGCTTGTGGGGCATCGCGCTGGAGCCTTTCTGCCCCTTGCCGAATGCTTCCTCCACCTCGTGCACTTCCGTGCGCTGAAGATTGCGCACTTCCATCGCCATCTGCTCCAGACTCGATGCGATAAGGGCGAGAGTAGCCATGTAGTATGCGTGGCGGTCGCGCTGTATCACCTGGGTCGATACGTCGGCTGAGTTTATGCCGAGATGCTCGCATACATAATCCTGGATAAACGGCGGGATGTTGGCGAAATTGCCTACAGCTCCGCTGAGCTTGCCTACCTCTACGCCAGCAGATGCGAGATTGAAGCGCTCTATGTTGCGTTTCATCTCAGCCAGCCAGAGAACCCACTTCAGGCCGAAGCTTGTGATGTCGGCGTGAATGCCGTGTGTGCGGCCTATGCAAGGGAGATTTTTGAATCGAATAGCCTGCTTCTTAAGCATCTCGCAGAATTTCTCAAGGTCTTCACGGATGATTTCGTCTGCTTGCTTGAAGAGGTAGCCGTTTGCCGTGTCCACCACGTCGGTCGAAGTAAGGCCGTAATGTACCCACTTGCGCTCCTCGCCGAGGCTTTCGCTGACGGCGCGCGTGAAGGCAACCACGTCATGGCGTGTCTGCACCTCTATTTCCTTGATGCGGTCGATATCGAAGGTCGCTTTATCCCAGAGTTTCTTCACATCTTCCTCAGGGATGACGCCGAGTTTGCTCCATGCCTCTGCGGCGAGGATCTCCACCTTCAGGTAGGCGTCGAATTTATTCTTTTCAGTCCAGACGCGACGCATCACGTCTCTTCCGTATCTATCTGTCATGTTTTTGGTCTTTAAGGTCTTTAAGGTCCTTAAGGTCATTAAGGTCCTTAAAGACAGATGTGTCATATTTAGCCTTTATTCAGGGAATGCTTGCCGATGTCAGAGCGGTAGAACAATCCTTCTCTCGAGGCTTTCTTAACGTCGGCATAGGCGTTGGCCGCGGCTTCCTCAAGGGTCTTGCCCTTGCCCGTCACCATAGCCACGCGTCCGCCGGCGCTCTGAAGCTTGCCGTCTTTCACTGCAGTGCCCATATGGTATACCTTGGAGCAGCTGTCGAAGTCGAGCTCCACTCCTTTCTTATAGGATCCGGGATACCCGTCGGATGCCAGCACTACACCGAGGCATGCGTCGTCGCTCCATCTGGTCTCATGATCCGCACTGTCTATAGCGGCCTCGAAGAGTTCGTAGATGTCACTCTCAAGACGGGGGAGCACCACCTCGGTCTCCGGGTCACCGAAACGGGCGTTGAACTCTATCACCTTCGGGCCATCTTTTGTCAGTATAAGTCCACCGTATAGGATGCCTGTGTAGTCTATTCCCTCATCGGCGAGTCCGTCGGCAGTGCGCTGAAGGATTTCCTTGAGTGCTTTCTCGCGGATTTCTTCAGTGATGAAGGGGAGAGGAGAATAAGCTCCCATTCCGCCCGTGTTCGGGCCTTTGTCTCCGTCAAATGCACGTTTATGATCCTGCGCAAGCGCGAGGGGGTAGACCTTGCGGCCTCCTACTGCGCACATGAACGAGAATTCAGGACCATCAAGAAATTCCTCAATAAGCACACGTCCCTGTCCGAAAGCCGAATCAAGAAGCATGTCGCGGAGCGCAGCGTCGGCTTCCTCACGAGTAGCGGCTACCACTACACCTTTTCCTGCAGCTAAACCGTCATACTTGATCACAGTAGGCAGGGGCAGGCTTTCGGCATACGCCTTTGCCTCCTCATAGCGTTCAAAACTCTTGTAGAATCCTGTCGGGACATTATATTTCTCCATAATCTCCTTGGCAAACTCCTTGCTCGATTCTATGCGGGCTCCAGCTTTTGTCGGGCCGAAGATGCGGAGTCCCTCTGCCTTGAAGGCATCGGCAACTCCGGCTGCAAGCGATGCTTCCGGGCCTACTACAGTGAGGTCTACGTGCTTCTCCTTAGCGAAGTCTACCAGATCCTGAATGTCGGGGACGCCAATTGGTACGCAGGTGGCGTGTTTCGCCATTCCCGGATTGCCGGGGCAGGCATAAATCTTCTGCACGCGTGGGCTGCGTGAGAGTGCATCCACGATAGCATGTTCGCGGCCACCGCTTCCTATCACCAGAACGGTCTTTCCCGGACGGATTTCCTCCTCACGGCCCGGCTGCATATTGGGCACCTGAAACTGATTTTCCTTAGGGGGAATGGCTTCGCTGTATAAATGATGAAGTTCCATAAATATCAGTGTTTGAAATGGCGCATGCCGGTGAAGAGCATAGTAAGACCTTTCTCATTCGCCTTGTCGATCGATTCCTGGTCGCGGATGGATCCACCCGGCTGAACGATAGCGGTCACTCCTTTGTCGGCAACGAGCTCGACTGTGTCGCCGAAGGGAAGGAAGCCGTCTGATCCGAGCACGAGACCCTCCGTGTTGCCCGATGCAAGAGCCTGCTCAAGGGCGATATCGGCGGAGCCCACGCGGTTCATCTGGCCGGCACCTACACCAAGTGTCATTCCTCCCTTCACGATCACGATCGCGTTGCTCTTCACGTGCTTCACGATGCGCCATGCGAAGTTCATGTCCTTCAGTTCCTGCTCGGTAGGTTTCTTTTCGGTCACTGTCATGTCGGCTGTCACATCCTTAGTGGTGGTGTCTGCGTCCTGAACGAGCAGACCGCCGTTTATGCCTACATACTGACGCTGAGCCTCACGCGAGCCGTCCATCTTCACCTCGAGAACGCGAAGGTTCTTCTTGGTCTTAAGGAGTTCGAGCGCATCCTCATCGAAAGCGGGAGCCATCACGATCTCAAGGAAGATAGGCTTCATGGCCTTCGCAACCTCAAGGGTGAGAGGGCGGTTCATGGCAACGATACCGCCGTAGATGCTGACCTTATCGGCCTCATAGGCCTTCTGCCATGCTTCCTCAATGGTAGCTCCAACAGCCGCTCCGCATGGATTCATGTGTTTGAGGCCTACGCAGAATGGCTCGTCAAATTCGCGAACGATGTTGAGGGCCGCGTTGGCATCCTGGATATTGTTATAACTTAGTTCCTTACCGTTGAGCTGCTTTGCGCTGAGGAGGGAATAGGATTCCTCTTCAGGAGCCTTGTAGAGGGCAGCCTGCTGGTGGGGGTTCTCTCCATAGCGGAGAGTCTGGACGCGGTCGAATGAAAGGAAGAGCTTTTCCTCCAGGCCGGCCTTTTCTCGCATGTAGGTGGCGATATGGCTGTCGTAGAGTGCGGTATGGGTATATGCCTTTGCTGAAAGCTTAAAGCGGGTCTCGAGAGTAGTGTCGCCGGTAGCCTTGATTTCGTCGATTACAGTCTCGTAATCATCCGGATCGCAGACCACAGTTACGGAAGCGAAGTTCTTTGCCGCGCTGCGCAGCATTGAAGGACCGCCTATATCGATGTTCTCGACTGCATCCGCGAGAGTTACGCCTTCCTTGGCGATGGTAGCCTCGAAGGGATAGAGGTTGACGCATACCATCTCGATAGTCTCGATACCGTTGGCGGCGATCTCCTCCATGTGTGCCTGCACATCACGGCGCGCAAGAAGACCGCCGTGTACCTTCGGATGGAGTGTCTTCACGCGGCCCTCACAGATTTCTGGAAATCCGGTCACGTCACTGATGTTGATGATCTTAAGTCCGGCGTCGCGGAGTGCTTTCATTGTGCCTCCGGTGGCGATGATCTCCCAGCCCATTTCCTGGAGCCGGCGGGCGAAATCAACTACGCCGCGCTTGTCGCTTACACTTATTAGAGCTCTCATATTTAGTTGTCAGTTTTCAGAGTTTTCAAGTTTTCAGAGTTTTCGAGTTTTCAGAGTTTTCTTAATTCTCTGAGTCCTCATAGGATCTCTACGCCGGGCTTATCAGTGATCTTTCCGATGACGGATGCTTTTTCACCGTGGCGTTCGAGAATCTCGATGGCTTTTGCAGCATCTTTCTCATCGACTGCAAGCACCATTCCGATGCCCATGTTGAAGATGTTGAACATCTCGCGGTGGGGGACCTTGCCATACTTCTCGAGAAGCTGGAAAACGGGGAGGATTTCCCAACTTCCTTCCTTTACCTCAATGCCTTGACCTTCGTGGAGAATTCTGGGTATGTTCTCGTCAAACCCTCCACCCGTGATGTGGGCGACACCATGTACATCTACATTACGGATAACGTCAAGGACGGGTTTTACGTAGATGCGGGTCGGAGTAAGAAGCATTTCGCCGAGAGTCTTGTCGCCTGTCTCGTCATATTTTTTATCGAATTCAAGTCCGGCATCTGCTACTA
>JAIDTS010000561.1:9925-13811 GCA_029060585.1 Muribaculaceae bacterium | reverse complement strand
GCTCAGGGACTAAACTCGGTATTCGCATCCGACACCACCACGATAGCCATAATCCGAAGGGCCATTCCGTGATGCGTGGGGAATATCGCGTATCGCGGAGCGAAATTTATTACCAACCTATAAAAATTCAAGAATATGAAATACGGTATATTGACACTTGCGGTGGGGCTTCTGCTGTCATCGTGCACAGGCTCCAAGAAAGAAAAAACCGAGGAAGCGCCTTCCATTACTCCGGCGGCCGTACTCATCGCACAGCTTGATTCGACATCAAAAGCAGGAAAATTCTACTTCGGGCACAGCGACGACACCGCTTATGGCCACGAGTGGAAATATGAGACCGGAAGATCCGACGTAAAAGACATCACCGGGGAATATCCTGGTCTTATGAACTGGGACCTCGGGATGCTTGAACTTGACTCGACAAAAAATCTCGACGGCGTCCCCTTCGATTTCATGGCAGGAGAAATAATAGCCCAAAACGCACGAGGAGGTATCAACGCCATAAGCTGGCATCTCCGCAATCCGCTGAGCGGAGGAGACTCATGGGATGTCTCGGCCTCGCCATTGAAAGAACTTCAAGAGAATCAAGCCCTTGCTGATACACTCGACGCATGGATTGGCAAAGTAGCGGATTTCATTGGATCTCTACAAGATGCCGAAGGCAATCGTGTCCCGGTAATCTTCCGTCCATGGCATGAGAATACGGGCACATGGTTCTGGTGGGGTGCAGGCAACTCAACTCCGGAACAATACAAGGATCTTTGGAAACGTACGCGAAAGATCTTCGATGAAAAAGGAATCGACAACGTAGTATGGGCTTATTCCCCCGACCGGGTGCCATCTCCCGAGCAATATCTTGTCACCTATCCTGGGGATGAATATGTCGATATATTGGGAAGCGATATCTATCATTTTGGAGGAGAGGAAGGCACCGACAATTACCGTGAGTCTGTCAAAGGGTTGCTCCCTTATGTAGCCGAAGAGGCAGCCAAGAGAGGGAAATTGGTGGCGTTTACTGAAACCGGACTTGAAAGCGTTGTCATGGACAATTGGTTTACTGAGGTATTATTGCCGCTAATGAACGATATTCCGGTGGCATACGTATGTGTATGGCGCAATGCAAACAAGGATGAGAAGCCGGAGCACTTCTATGTCCCCTATCCGGGTCATCCCGCAGAGGCAGACTTCAAGAAATTCCATGACAATCCCAAAACCATTTTCGTAAAATAAACTAATACACACTAAATGAACACTTTCGAATACCGCAAGAACCTTATATTAGGTCGATATGAAGAGCTCGTAAGCCGTCCCAACACCCCTATCGAAGGCAACGGAATCTACGAGAGATACGTCAATCCTGTAGTGACGGCCGAGATGGTGCCACCATACTGGAAATATGACTTCAACCCGGAGACCAACCCGTATTTCATGGAAAGGATAGGATGCAACGCCACCCTCAACTCCGGCGCGATCAAATGGGGAGACAAATACGTAATCGTAGTGCGTGTGGAGGGCAACGACCGTAAGTCTTTCTTCGCCGTGGCGGAGAGTCCGACGGGAATCGACAATTTCCGTTTCTGGCCGCATCCTATCACACTACCCGATACCGATGATCCGGCGACAAATGTGTATGACATGCGTCTCACCCGCCATGAAGACGGATGGATCTACGGACTCTTCTGCGTGGAACGTCACGACGACTCCAAGCCCGGCGACCTATCCGCCGCTACCGCCGCATGCGGCATCGCACGCACGCACGATCTTGTCAACTGGGAACGCCTGCCCGACCTGAAGAGCAAGAGCCAGCAGCGCAACGTAGTGCTCCATCCGGAATTCGTAGAGGGTAAATACGCGCTCTACACACGCCCGCAGGACGGCTTCATCGACACCGGAAGCGGCGGCGGCATCGGTTGGGCACTGATTGACGACATCACCCATGCCGAAGTGAAGGAGGAAATCATCATCGACCCCCGCTACTACCACACCATCAAGGAAGTGAAGAACGGCGAGGGACCGCACCCCATCAAGACTCCGAAGGGATGGCTTCATCTCGCCCATGGAGTAAGGGGTTGCGCGTCGGGCCTGCGCTATGTGCTCTACCTCTACATGACATCGCTCGAGGAACCATGGAAGGAAATCGCCACTCCGGGCGGATACTTCATGGCGCCCGTAGGCGAGGAATATATTGGAGACGTCATGAACGTGCTCTTCTCCAACGGATGGATCGCAGACGAAGACGGCAAGGTCTTCATCTATTACGCCTCTTCCGACACGCGGATGCATGTGGCAACATCGACGATAGACCGACTCGTAGACTACTGCCTCAACACCCCGCAGGACGGACTAAGCACAAGCGAATCGGTGAAGACGCTCAACTGCCTAATCGACAGGAATCTCGCGCTCGGCATTTAAAAAACGACAATCTAAGAAACTGACCTAATGGCAAGTATATCAGAAAAAATCGGCTATGCCCTGGGCGATGCCGCCTCAGGAGGGATCGTATGGAAAATAATGTCAATAGCCTTTCCATTCTTCTTCACTAACGCGTTCGGACTGACCCTCGAGGACGCCGCACTGCTGATGCTCATAGCGCGCCTCTTCGACGTAGTCACCGACCCGATAATGGGTAGCCTCGCCGACCGCACGCAGAGCCGCTTCGGCACATACCGTCCCTGGCTCATCTACGGAGCTATACCCTTCGGAGTGGTCTTCGCGTTTCTGCTCTATACGCCTGATTTCGGCCCGGACGGCAAACGCGCTTATGCCTACGCGCTCTACCTCCTCATGATGGTGCTATACACGGCAGTAAATGTCCCATACGGATCGTTGCTGGGCGTAATGACAGAAGACGACAACGAGAAAAACCAGTTTTCCGCCTACCGAATGGTAGGAGCATACGCGATGGGCTTCATCACGCTGCTTTCCTTCCCTTACATACAGAAGATGATCGGCGGAAACGAAAACGACCCTGTAGTACTTGCACACCAGTATTCCATAATAGGTGTAATTTTCGGCATAATAGCAGCAATAATGACTCTTGCATGCGGCCTGATGACAAAGGAACGGCTAAAGCCTGTACGTGCCGAGAAATTCAGCTTTAAGCAGTTCGGAGATCTATTCCGCAACAAGCCCTGGGTCTGTATGACCACCATCAGCGTCCTCACCAACTTCTTCAACGGATTCCGCTACGCGGTAGTAGCTTATATGTTCGACTACTGTCTGGACGGGGAAGTAACTCTTGGAAGCTTCATCATCAACTATACCGTCTTCATGGCCTTCGGAGAGATCACCTGCATGATCTTCGGAGGCATATCGCCGGCATTCACCAAATGGATAGGGTCAAAACGAATGGCATTCACCTGGGCAGCAGTAATCTGCTTCGTGACTTCCGTGGCATTCTTCTTCATCCCTATGAGCACTGCTTATATCTGGCTGATGATTGCCGTATCGGTCATCACATCAGTTGGTGTGGGAATATACTCACCGCTACTCTGGTCGATGTATGCCGACGTGGCCGACTATGCCACCAAAAAAAACGGAGTGTCTTCAACCGGCCTTATCTTCTCATCGGGCACGATGGCACAGAAGTTCGGCAGCGCTATCTCGGGCTCACTCATCGCCATCCTTCTCGGACTGGCCGGCGCGACAATGACCGAGATAGACGGAACCACCACCATAGACCCGGCATCGATCACGGCCTCCGTACGCACGATGATCTGGGCACTCTTCTCTCTCTTCCCTGCCGGCATAGCCGCCATAATGGGACTTATGACCTATTTCTTCCCGATCAAGAAATGATGTTGAATCCAGAATGCTGAATCTGAATGCTGAAGAAAAGACTTAAGGACGAACTGATCGTCAACCTTACAGAAAACATACTCCCCTA
>JAIDTS010000561.1:0-9825 GCA_029060585.1 Muribaculaceae bacterium | reverse complement strand
GAATGCTGAATCTGAATGCTGAAGAAAAGACTTAAGGACGAACTGATCGTCAACCTTACAGAAAACATACTCCCCTACTGGATGGAGAAGATGAAAGACCCGCGTGGTGGATACTACGGCCGCCGCGACGGCCATGACAACCTGGACAAGGATGCTCCGAAGGGAGCCATCCTCCAGGCCCGTATCCTATGGACTTTCTCCGCAGCCTACAACGCGCTTCACAATCCAGAGTATCTTGCAGCCGCACGACACGCCTACGACTTCATATCATCCAACTTCATCGATAGAATGCATGGAGGGGCATACTGGAGCGTGACCGCCGAAGGAAAGCCTCTCGATACAAAAAAACAATTTTACGCCATCGCATTCATCATCTACGGGCTCTCGGAATACTATATAGCCTCCGGCGAACTGAACGCCCTCAAGACCGCGATGCAGCTATTCGACTCGATTGAAGCCCATGCTCGCGACCGCGAGAAGGAAGGTTATATCGAAGCCATGACTGAGGACTGGATGCCGATTGGAGACATGCGGCTGAGTGAACGCGACGCCAATGCATCGAAGACGATGAACACACATCTGCATATCCTCGAAGGGTATACAAATCTGGTGCGTGCGCTCCGCATGGCAAAGTCTAAAAATCCGGAATCGGTATCAGATACCGACATCGAGAGAGTTACGGAAGCCACGACCTACCTGCTACGTATCTTCCTCGACCGAATCGAGAATCCGGAAACCCACCATCTCACACTATTCTTCGACGACGACTGGAGGAAATTCGACGATGCGGAATCATATGGCCACGATATAGAAGCCTCATGGCTGCTACTCGAAACAGCTTTCATCTTAGGAGACGACGGTCTAATCAGCGAGACACTTGAACACACCAATCAGATCGCACTTGCCGCGCTCAAAGGGAGAAGGGAAGACGGATCGATGGTATATGAACTGCATGGCGACGGACATCTGGACGAAGACCGCCACTGGTGGGTACAGGCCGAGAATGTAATCGGTCAGCTTTATCTGGCTCGTTTCCACACAGCTCCTGAAAATGAGGGTGAGACTGCCTACTGGCTTGAGTCGGCAGCTGAAAGCTGGCGCTATATCGCCGACAATCTCGTCGACCCGAATGGAGAATGGCACTGGTCGGTAAAAGGCGACGGCACAATCAACAGAGAAGACGACAAGGCCGGATTCTGGAAGTGCCCCTACCACAACTCCCGCATGTGTCTGGAAGCAGTCGGTATTCTTGATTCATTCAAATAACATAAACATCGCAAACTAAATGAAAAAAACGATATTCATAGCTGTTTTCTCATGCTTCACCATCGGCATCGCATCGGCGGAGACAGTACATATATCCACACCCAAGACATCGATGGTGGTGGAGGCCACGAAGGGAGAACAGCCAAAATTCATCTACTACGGCAACACTCTTTCCACCACTGACTTACAGAATCTGAAAGCCTCCGGCTCGCCGGAGCTCAACGCCTATCCGGTCTATGGGCTCTGGCCTGCCAACGAGGCCGCTTTCGCAGCGGTGCACGCCGATGGCAATATGACTCTCGACATGGTGACCGACAACGTATCCGTCACCAAGAATCCTGACGGAGGTGAGACCACTACTATCACCATAAAGGACAAAGTGTATCCATTCTCGATCGACCTCAACTACCGGACGTTTCCCGGACTTGACGTGATCGAGACATGGACGGAGGCATCTCACAACGAGAAAGGTAACGTGAAGCTCACACGCTTCATGTCGGGCTATCTACCGGTGCGCCGCAACGATGTACACGTCTCTCAGCTCTACGGCACATGGGCCAATGAAGGGCGCGTAGAGGAAGCTCCACTCCCCCACGGAGTGAAGATGATCAAGAACAAGGACGGAGCACGCAACTCCCACACGGCACACGGAGAGGTAATGATCTCGCTCGACGGCAAGGCCAAGGAAAACGATGGGCGCGTGATCGGCGCAGCACTCTGCTATGGCGGCAACTACAAGCTGATGTTTGACACCGACGACACCGACTACCACCATTTCTTCGCCGGCATCAACGAGGAGAATTCATCCTACAACCTGAAGAAGGGAGAGAAGTTCACCACTCCTCCACTTGCTCTGACATATTCGGAGGAAGGCCTCGGAGGGGCAAGCCGCAACTTCCATAAGTGGGGCCGCGAGCAGCGACTCGCACACGGAGACACTCCCCGCAAGATACTTCTCAATAGCTGGGAGGGCGTCTACTTCGACATCAACGAGGAAGGAATGCAGCAGATGATGACCGATATCGCCAACATGGGAGGCGAGCTTTTTGTGATGGACGACGGCTGGTTCGGCTCCAAATATCCTCGCAACAACGATTCGACCTCACTGGGTGACTGGACGGTGGATACCAATAAGCTTCCAGGCGGCATCCAGGGTCTCTGCGACGCAGCAAAGGAACGTGGTATAAAGTTCGGCATCTGGATCGAGCCTGAGATGGTCAACAGCGTTTCTGAACTTTATGAGAAGCATCCGGAATATGTAGTGAAGGCACCGAACCGCGAGCCGGTGCTCGGACGCGGAGGCACACAGATGGTGCTCGACCTCGCCAACCCGAAGGTGCAGGACATAGTCTTCAATATCGTCGACACTCTTCTCACCAAATATCCGGAGATAGACTACATCAAGTGGGACTCGAACGCTCCAATAATGAACCACGGCTCGCAGTATCAGACAGCCGACAACCAGAGCCATCTCTATATCGACTACCACAAGGGACTGATCAAGGCTCTTGAACGTATCCGTGCGAAGTATCCTGACGTTACGATTCAAGCATGCGCAAGCGGCGGCGGACGCGCCAACTGGGGCATTCTTCCCTATTTCGACGAGTTCTGGGTCAGCGACAACACCGACGCGTTGCAGCGCATCTACATGCAGTGGGGAACGAGCTATTTCTTCCCTGCCATAACGATGGCATCGCACATCTCGGCATCGCCCAACCATCAGACCAACCGCATAGTGCCTCTTAAATTCCGTACAGACGTTGCCATGAGCGGACGTCTCGGCATGGAGATTCAGCCGAAAAACATGACGGATGAAGAGAAGGAGCAGAGCCGCAAGGCGATAGCCGACTATAAGTCGATAAGAGACGTGGTACAGTTTGGTGACCTCTACCGCCTGCTCTCACCCTACGACGGCAAGGGAGCGGCATCGCTGATGTATGTTTCGCCGGATAAGAAAGACGGTGTGTTCTACTGGTGGAAGACGGAGCAGTTCGTCAACCAGCAGCTGCCGAGAGTCACAATGGATGGTCTTGATCCTGACAAGATATATACGGTAACAGAACTCAACCGCATCGACAACGAACCTCTCCCCTACGAAGGGAAATCCTTCACTGGAGCCTTCCTGATGTCGAACGGTCTGGAGATGCCTCTCTCCCACAACGTAGACTGGAACAAGCGCAACGACTACGCATCACGAGTGCTTAAACTTTCTGCCAAATGAACCCAACCATCCTAATTCCTCAAAGTATAATGGAAATCCAATGAGAAAGGCAGCCTGGGAGGCTGCCTTTCTTTATTATCTTCCTCCATAAATGATAAAACCCGGGAAGAGAGGGTCTTTCCGGGTTCACAATTCCATTATACCTTAGTTTTTCTAATCGACAACGTGCCTTGTCAATATATTAGACGCTGATTACTGCAAAATGTAAAAACGCAAAGTGTCGTTTTAGCATTTTTTCACATTTATCCATAGTCTCACCGTCGTTTCGGTGTACGGACGGCAAGCTCGGGATGCTCCTCGAGTGTGAAATTGAAGAAATCATCGTAAGGTTTGAGGATACGGAAGAGTTCCGAGAGTCTCTTCACAATATTCTTCGATTCGAACGCCTTGTCTGTCAGCGCAGCTGCATAGACAAGGCTCTTCGGCTTGATGAGGTCGATATGTTCCCAGTCTTTCGGGAATCCCTTCGGCGCATTCTTCAGCGGTTCCTGCCAGTAAGGTTTGAAAGCCTCCGAAAACTCAGGATTACGGATTATCGCAAGATATTCGTCAATATTGTGGTAGATCTCACTACGATATTCCTTCAGGAGTGGCGCTTCAGGAAACCATGCACCGCCGGCCACAAGGCATTCTCCCGGCTGAAGATGGACATAATAGCCGCAGAACTCGCTTTTCTTGCCTCCGCGAGGATTGATGTATATGCCGATATGGTCCTTATACGGGGTTTTATCGGATGAAAAGCGTGTGTCACGGTAGATCCGGTAAAGACAGTCTGTAGGGGTAAGCATAGCTGCCTCAGGCTCTATCTCAGTCAAGGCATCAATCAGCTTCTGAGTGAATGACTCTACGCGAGCCTTGACGTTCATGTATTCTTCCTTATGTTCGTTAAACCAGTCGCGGTTGTTATTAGCCGCCAACTGTTTCAAAAATTCCAATACTTCTTTCATATTGGTTTAAACGACAAAAAATAGGAAATATTTGGATGAATGGCATAAAATATCTAACTTTGTGTTCCCTTTCAGGCAATCAGGATTAGCATAAAAACAATGACAAGTGGCGAATTCGACATATTCTTCCGAAGGATGTATCTTCCGTTAGGCATGTACGCGCTGCGCATCATCGATGATGCACAGAACGCGGAAGACATTGTGGAAGACGCATTCACAAAAGCCTGGCAGCAGATGGAGGAAGGCAAGGAATTCTCCGACTTCAAGGCATACATGTATCGCAGCGTACGCAACGGGTGCATCTCATTCATCCGCGCCCGAAAGGAAATCGTCGGCATCGAGTGCATACCGGAAGTAGACGAGGAGACGGTAGACACCTCCGAGCGCGACGCTCGGCTATGGAAAGCCATAGACGCTCTCCCTGACAAATGCAGGGAAGTATTCCTGCTCAGCAAACGCGACGGCCTATCCAACGAGGAGATCGCCGAACGGATGGGGATATCCATAAAGACAGTTAAAAACCAGATGACCAAGGCCTTCTCTCGCCTACGCGATGCGCTCTCGCCTGCCCACAAGCCATTCTTCCTCCCATTCCTATAATTTTTTATGATTTAGGATAGGACCTTTCGCGAGGCACTGCGTCTTATGGATAAAAAACGACACATAAGACATTATGAAAAGAGCCTTCATCCTTTCGGCAGCCATCGCCATTGCTGTTTTCTCGGCTTCAGCCCGCCAGCCTGAACGCGGCTACCGGGGATTCGTAGATTGGAGCAACCGATATTACACACATTCCAACCAATACTGGAGCTATACCCAATATTACACCGGCATATCCACCTCACATGGATATCAGTTCAATCCATGGCTGTTTGCAGGAGCGGGTATTGACTTTGAGGTTAAGCCTTATGATATTCCGAACCTTAATTTCTACGACTATAAACTTTCCCTATTCACAGAGGGGCGCACAGACCTGAAGTTCGGGATCTTCACTCCTTTCGCCGACGTGAGAATCGGATACAATGCGAATTCACAGGAAGACGGCAACCTGTATTTCTCCCCCTTCATCGGTTATCGCTTCAACTGGGGAAGAAAGATCGGCCTTAATGTCGGAATCGGCTATACCCTCGACAGATTCCGTTATGAGGAACAAGTCTGGGCAACCACTCCGGAAGGATTAACCATCACTGTGCCGACCGGAGTTTTCCATCAATATAATAAATCCTACCTCTCATTCAGGATAGGCATAGACTTCTGACCATGCAAGACAACAAAGACATAAGATTCATAGCCCGACACTATAGGAAAGGGCTTTTCGCCACAGAGTCGGCTCTGCGTCGCATAAAGGGGTCGGGGGCCGCATGGTGGACGCGCACCCGCATTGCCGCGGCATGCACAATAGCAGCTATCCTTACGGCCACAGCGGCCGTATTCGTGCATAACAGCTATTTCTCAGACAGTAATCAGACGATCAAAGAAACTGAGCAGTCGACCGTCCCGGCAGCCCAGGCAGTAAGGGTAATCGATTTCGAGGATGCCCCGCTCACGGAAGTCGCGGCAAAGATAAGTGAAGTGTATGGAGTAGAAGTCATAGGGCTGCCGGACGATCCTGACCAATACACCCTCTCGCTCCACTACGAGGGCACGGCACTCGACCTCGTGGAGACTATCAACGACATCCTCGACACAGAAATGACAGTGACAGAATGATGACCACCGTAATCAAACGCATCGCAATATCCGCAGCTTTCCTCGTGTTGTCACTCGCATCTATGGCGCAGGACATAACACTTAAGGTCAGCGACCGACCGGCCGCTGAAGTATTCCGCACCATAATGCGGCAGACCGACCGGAACTTCGTCTATTCCTCAGATCTTCTGAAGGATATGCGCATCACTATAGACGTCAGGAACAAACCTCTTAAGAAGGTGCTTGCCGACATATTCCGAGATACGGAAATAGAATATAAGATAAAGGGAAATAACGTGGTGCTGAAGAAAAAGAAATCCGGGAAGCCCAAGATGCCGAAGGCTGCAAAAAACACCTCAGCGCCACGCCTCAACCTCGCCGACTCGGTAAAGATCACGATGCTTCAGACAGTCGATGTTGTCTCGCAATCGGAAAACCACCCTCTCGAGTCAGCGAAGAGCGGTGTCAACACTCTCAGCGGCACTACAATCTCGCGCACGCCCGCCATCCTGGGGGAACCAGATCTGGTGAAGGCGCTCCAGATACTCCCGGGAGTATCCGAATCCACGGCCGGACTGTCCGGCATGAACGTACATGGCGGCAATGCCGATGAGAACCTCTATATGCTCGATAACGTGCCGCTGTATCAGGCTGAACATCTCGCAGGACTTTTCTCCCCCTTCAACACCGATATCATAAGGCAGGCCGACTTCTACAAGACCTCCGTGCCGGCGCGCTTCGACGGACGCCTCTCGTCGTTCATCGACGTCCATCTGAAAAACGGCTCGCAAAAAGGACACCACGGATCGGGCAGGCTCGGCCTCACTTCGGGAGCTTTCAACATTTCGGGCCCGATTGGAGAGAAGACCTCTTATCTTATAGGGGTGCGCCGTTCATGGTATGACCTGCTCGTCATTCCCGTGCTGGCAATCGTCAACAAACGTAATCCGGATGAGAAGGTCGACGTCAGATACCATTTCATGGACTTCAACGCCCGGCTCGACCATCGCTTCTCCGACCGGCTCAAAGGATTCGTCAACTTCTATTACGGCGACGACAAATTCAAGGTAGGCACAAGTGACAAGTATGAGCCAGTAGACGGCTACTACTATAAAGAATGGCATAAATTCAAGTGGGGCAACATCCTTGCGCAGACCGGGGTGGAGACCATACTGAGCGATGTGCTTTCAGGAGAATTCTCGGCGGCTTATACCGGCTATTTCTCCGGAATGGGATATGAGGATCTTGAGAAAGAAATAAGGCCGGAAGAGACCAATGTCACACACGACAAGCTATGGAGCACCAACAATATTCACACATTCAGCGGACGCGGAGACTTCAGCTGGCGTCCTGCTGCCGATTCGCACGTGAGATTCGGAGCCTCATATTCCTACCATTCGTTTCTTCCCGAGCGCACCATAAAGGAAAACATCTTCAACGACATGACCTTCAAGACGAGCGACATACCTGATGCAATCGGGGCAAGCGAGGTGAACGCCTATGTGGAAGACGACTGGAATATATCCGACCGTCTGCACGCTGAGTTAGGTGTGCACGGCTCGCTGTTTCATATCGACGGGAAGACAAAGGGAGGAGTGTCGCCGAGGCTGTCAATCAGCTATTCCCTTACTCCTCATCTCGCGCTGAAGGGGGCATACAGCCACACGGTCCAGTATGTCCACCGCATCGACGAGACCTATCTCTCGCTTCCCTGCGACAGATGGGTACCCGCAGCAGGAAGTTTCAAGCCTATGACTGCCGACAAGATAGGAATAGGAGGATACTGGCAGACCGAGAACGGAGACTACGCGGTGACACTCGATGCTTACTGGAAATCCATGCACAACATTCTCGATTATCGCGACGAATACTACCTCAAGCCGCAGTCATGGTCATGGACCGACCGACTGACCGCCGGGAAAGGAACCGCCAAGGGGATAGACCTCATGATAGAGAAAAAGACGGGCAAATTCACAGGCCACGTCAGCTATTCGCTCGGCTGGGCCGACAGGCAGTTTGCCGAACGCAACGGCGGACACAAGTTTCCCGCGCGTTTCGACCATCGGCACACCATCAAGGTATTCGCTAACTGGGATATCAGCAGCAAGGTCTCATTCAATGCCCTATGGACCGGGCACTCCGGCAACCACTTCACGTTTCTGCCCCAACGGTTTGAAGAACCAGACTTCTCGGATGATAATTATTTCTGGCACGACGAGATAAACTTGCGCGCTCCCGTCAACAATTATCAGCTTCCTTTCTACCATCGGCTTGACCTCTCGCTGACGGTCAGGAACAAGCGCGGCTACTGGACATTCGGTCTATACAACGCCTACTGCCACATGAACACCATAGCGATAATGACAGGTGTCGAGAGTCAGACAAAATATGTTGAAGTCGGCGACAATGTATGGAACGTCGTAACCGAATCAAAACCGGTCTTCCAGAAAATGAAACTTATCCCTATAATCCCTTCAATCTCCTACACATGGATATTCTGAAAAAAACGATACCGATCATCCTTCCCTTTCTCCTTACGGGATGCTATGAGACGTTTGATCCCAAGATAGACACAAAGCCGGTGTTGTGCCTCAGCTCAATGATTACAGCCGGATCTCCAATCGAGGTGAAAGTAAGCCGCACATGGCTGTTCACCGACATAGAGGGAAGCAAAGACCATTCGGTCGACGATGCCGTGCTCCGCATTTATGCCAACGGCAGCCCGGTCGACGCGGGCTACCGTCCCGAGCAAGGCGACCACATCCGCATCGTGGCCTCCAGCGCAAGATATGGCGAGGCGGAGGCTGAAGTGACGGTGCCCATAGCCACCCGCATATCCGGCATCGAATTCAAGAACAAAATGGAGTCTTTATGGACGATGGACACTCCCGGATGGGGAATTGACGCAACGATAAAGTTCGGCATCAACATTTCCATGACCCTCGAAGACAAGGGGAATACCGACAACTTCTATTTCCTGACTGATAAGACATACTGCCCAAGTTCGCCCGATGAGGACGAGGATAATTTTTACGAAGACACAAAGAATAGCTTCAGAATAAGTCTTTCATCCGGCAATTTCGAGTCGGTGGATCCGGTATTCTACGAGCAGACAGGCGCATTCGAGGAGGTGATGAACTACAGCAGCTTCAACAAATTCTTCTCCGACCGGCTCCTCGACAGAGAGACAAACACACTGAACTTCGGATTCACTCCCTGCTATTTCGAGATATCCGGATGGAACGGCGACCCGGACGAGCTTGAATGCGGATGGAAGATAACCCTTCAATCCATCTCGGAAAGCTACTACAACTGGCTTGCCTATACCTGGCAGACCGACGGAATAGTCTTCGGAGACTTTGCAGACATGGGACTTGCAGAGCCGATCTGGGGCTACAGCAACGTCTCAACAGGAGCCGGTGTAGTCGCGGCAAAGTCGTCAACGACCGTAGAAATAAATATCAAGGATTTCCTTTTGGAAACATTAGAGACCAAAGCTGGGGACCAATGACTTTATCACATTGAGGCTCGATCTAATAAAAAATGGGGCCTAAGGCTTTTTTAAGCGGCGGAATGTACTCGGCCGCTTTTTTTTGGCTCCAAACCAATAGGCATATTTACAGATAAAAAAAGAGCAGTAGGAAACCGAAGTTTACCATACTGCTCTTCCTCTCTCCTCGGCGGTGCGGACGGGACTTGAAC
>JAIDTS010000560.1 GCA_029060585.1 Muribaculaceae bacterium | reverse complement strand
GGCAATGCGGGAGAATGAAGTGTTCTTTCTCAGAAGCTTTGCTATGAGGCTCATCAGAGATTCAATTTTTCAGGATTATCAATCAAAAGAGGATTACCGACGGAAAAGGTGATTATTCCGGCTCCCTGTCTTGCAGCCTCTTCCTCTACTATACAGGCAGCCGTCCGGTTGTTGGCCTCGTCGAGATGACTTACTGGCTCGTCGAGAAGGATGAAGTCGAAGGGCTGGCAAAGGCTTCTGACGAGAGCCACGCGCTGTTGCTGGCCGATGGATAGCTTTCCTGCAGGAAAGTCGCGGCGCGCAGTAATGCCAAGCCTATCCATCCAGGCTTCGACACGCCGGAGGTCTAATTCGCCGCAGATCTCGCCTTTCAGGAGTATGTTGTCGATCGCCGACAATTCCGGAAAGAGGGCGAGTTCCTGAGGAAGATAGGCTATATGGGATCTGCGGAGCTCCTGCCAGTCGGCTATCCCAAGCGACGAGGCATCGATGCCGTCGAAAAGGATACGCCCTTCATAGTCGCGCCGTGCACCCATGATGAATGCCGCCAGACTCGATTTGCCGCCACCACTCGCCGACTCCACGAGATATCGGCCGCCCCGACGGAACGAGACCTTACGACGCCAAACCTCGGAAGACGGCAACTCCTCCCGCGCGAACACACGCGGGAGGAGAGAGTCAAGGGTAATCTCATTTATATGATCTGGTATCATTTGGTTATAGCTTCAATGAGGGCAGTCACGCCTCCCTCAGCCTCGAAGTCGAGACGGAGGCTCTTCTTCTCCACGCTCAGTTTGACCACGCTTGTCACGTTGCGGGCTATCATTCCATTGGATATGAATCCCACCCATGATCCCTTCAGCATGTCGGCGGCCTGACCGGGTGTGATATATCCGGAGAAGTCCTTAGTCCCGCGCACGGCAGTGAGGGTGTCTCCGTCTCGGGTCACCGTCACGCCAAAAAAATTCTGGAGCATATTGGAAAGGGCCGTAAAATCCTTACCATTAGTCTGTATTATACCCTCAGCTTCGGTGGCGCCGGAATTAGCACGCAATGCAACAGTACCATCGATGGCATCGAGCGCGCCAAGCATAGGATTGTTCTTTCCTCCCAAGAATGAGCCAGCTGCATCGCTGATCTTCTTTGTCAGTTTCTTAGGGATCGCGGCCGCGAAATAGATATCGCCCCCTTTGGCAAACGACTTCAGCACCGCATCGTCGATCTTCTCCACAGGGAGGAGGAGTTCGGCAGGCTTCATATCGGAGTCAAGCACGTCGGCATAGGCGCTGAGGGTATTTTTCTTTATGTCTGCGCTTCCTGCCACATAGGCCATATCGTTGAAGATAAGCGAAGAGGCCATCCTCATATAGGTGCTATTTGGCAGATGCGACATAGAGCGGTTGACGTCTGCGACATATGTCATCACCTTGTCGGGCGTCAGCAGGAGTCTGGCAGCATCAGCCGAAGCGTAGCTCTGCTTCTCGTTGAGCTGCTGATAATATTTGAGTTGGTCCGTGTCCGGGCGTCCGGTAGTGCATGCCCAGAACTGGTTGCCGAGCACGGCGATGCGGCCTATCGTCCTGGCGTCTCCTTCCGTTTCCGCTGTCGCATTCAGCTTCTTCTCCATGAATGCGATAAATTTATCGGGGTCATTGAGCAGACCGGTGATATAGCTCCGTGCAGCGGAGAAGTATGCTATGGTAGACATAGCTATTCCTGTCTCACCGGCACAAATCTCCTTAAAACTCTGCTTGTCTTCCGGCTTAATGGCCTCGCTCCCGTCAATGGCCTTCAGAAGGTCGTCGGGTAGTTTTACAGCAGAACCGTCGGTGCTTCCACCGAGGCTTTCCACCGTATGGGCAATGTTGATGAGCACTACACTTGAGGCATCGGCAGGCACAGTTCGGAGCAATGATGAGGCATCGTCATCTCCGTTGCTTTTCGAGCATCCTACAGCCACGAAAAGAAGCGTCAACACTGCAAAAAGGCTATAACTGAGTTTCTTCATCGGTTTGAATATTGGATTAAATGATTTTACAATCTGAGGAAGCTGCCCATACGGAGGGCGGCTACGGCAGCCTCTGCACCCTTGTTGCCAAGCTTTCCGCCGGCACGGTCGAGCGCCTCCTGAAGATTATTGACAGTAAGGACGCCGAAAATGACCGGGACATCTCCCTGGCAGTTGAGACGGCAGATGCCGTCGGCAGCCTGCGAGCAGACATAGTCGAAATGGGGAGTGTCGCCGCGTATCACCGTGCCGATGGCTACGATGGCGTTATACTTCTTCGGGCTCTTCATTATGCGCGCTGCAGCATAGACGAGCTCCACGGCTCCAGGCACACGGTATTGCTCTACCATCGATTCATTGAGTCCGGCTTTCTCAAACACCTCAAGCGCTCCTGCGAGCAGCCGGTCGTTGACCTGGCTGTTCCAGTCGGCGGTCACAATAGCCACGCGGAACTTCTCCTTCTCACGTATTTCAGGAATCTCAAGAAGTGATCCTTCTGTATTCAGTATCGTAGACATGGCGTTTACTTTTTATTGCGGAACGCACCGAGCCAGGACACCTTCATGCCCTCCTGCAGCTTAATCATCTCCTTCAGAGTGTGGATCTCCTGCTCGAGCTCGGCCTCTCCCTGCGCGATGGCATGAGGCAACACGGCATCGAGCAGACGCTCCGCACGGGGACGCATCGACTTGACGCGAATCATGATTTCTGCCATTTCCGCAGTCATCTTAATCTCCTTCTTATTCACCTTGCCGGTACGCTTCTTCGAGATGCGAATGGCCTCCGAGAAGAACTTCATGGCCTCGCGGTAGTCGCCCGATGACGCAAGCAGACGCCCTACGTTGCAGAGAGAATCGACCAGACGGTCGGTGGCACTGTTGATGCCGGCATTCACTTTCTCGGTAAGGGCGTCGACGTGCATCTGCTGGCGGGCAAGCATGTCGATTGTCTTCTTTTTGGAGCGAAGTATGCGGGTAGAAAGTTCCATAGCAAGTATATGGAGACGTCCGAATCGATCGGGATTTTTCGCCACCAGTGGGTCGAGCACCTTAAAAAGAGCGTCAAGCTCCTTCTCACTACGCTTGAAATCCTTGAGTTCGTAGTGTATCTCCGCAAGATCGAAAATAAGGGCCACGAGGAGCGCCTTGAACTCCTCGTTCTCATGGTCGGAAAAGTCTTTGAGGCGCTGCAGGGCGCTTATGGTGCGTTCAAGCGCCTCCATATATTTCTCGGCCTCTATCAGCCGGCTAATCTCCAGACGGGCGGCCACTACATTGGCGAGCACCTCAGCCTCCGGGCTTTCCTTGCCGAAGGCCTCCATCCGGATATGGACATCTATCTGATTCATTTTATATTAAATTTAAGCTTCGCGGGCTCGCTTAAGGGTTAGGGGTTACAGGGTTAAGTGGTTAAAAGCCCCGAATCTCCTTGCGTGAGCAAACGAACGCATAATGATTTGACATCGTATATATAGTTATAACAATCTGAAAGGAGAAAGGTATCAATCATAGCCATTTCCGCAAGCCCTCGGCGATATTTTCCGGTATAGGCTTGGATGCCTTCGAGGCATAGTCGACGCTGACCATCACAGACTCGCACATAGAGCAGATCTGTCCGGTCGCCGTATTGCGGAGGATCTGCTGAAGCGTGAAGCTCTTATCCCCTATTCTTTTTACACGGGTCCGCACTTCCATCGGATCGGTGAAATGTATCTGCTCCATAAAGGTGCAGTTGATGTTGACGATTACCGCCTCCACCCGGCTCCAGTCGGCCAGCTGGCCGCGCAGCGCATTGTAGAACTCCGTCTTGCCGACGTCGAAGAGGGCGAGCTGCGCGTTGTTGTTGACGTGGCCGAGCACGTCTATATCGTTGAATCTAAGCTGAAGAGGCACCGCGTGGCGGAATCTTTCCGCGTCGAGATGCTCCAGCGTTTCGTTTTTCTCACTCATTGTCAATTCTTCCTTCAGTTTCTGAACAATAATTCCTTCACCACATCCTTACCCATTATTTCGTTGATTCCCTTCACGATGCGTCCGCGGCTCATATTGAGTTCCGAACGCAGGGCCGCATTGGAGGTGCCGATGGTCATAACGCCGTTTTTCATCCAGGGACGTCCACACATGGACGCAATATGACTCCCAACTACGAGAGGGAAAGCCTCACAGGCGCGAACCTCGTCAAGTCGCCCCTGCATGCTGCTCTTCTCCAGGCATTCGCGGAGCACATCTCCCACCGTCACAGCGTCTCTACGTTCCATCTTTTCACCTATGATTAATCGTCAATGATCAATTACGTCGAACTCACCATCTGTCACCGTAAACAGCTTGCTTTCGCCATGAATTGCACCGAGGATCTCGTCGAGATGCTCGCGGTTGGTGTCGGTGATGAAAATCTGGCCGAAACCATCGTCGCCGCTAACCATCTCCATGATGCGTCCTACGCGGCTTGAGTCGAGTTTGTCGAAGATGTCGTCGAGCATCAGGATTGGAGTAAGTCCCGACACCTTTCTCAGATAGGAGAAGATGGCAAGGCGAAGGGCTATCGTGAAAGTCTTCACCTGTCCCTGGCTTCCGAGACGGCGCATGGAGTAGTCTCCGAGTCCGGTCAGAAGGTCGTCGCGGTGAACTCCCTTGGAGGTGTATCCGAGCACCTGGTCTTTGGCTCTTGTGCTGTCAAGCACATCGCGGAGGGTCTGGTCGTTGAGCACACTCGAATATCTGATGGAGGCTTTCTCGGCGTCGCCTGATATCTCGCTGTAGCGGGAGCGGAACGCAGGGAGTATCTCCTCCACCCATGCCTTGCGGGTGGAGTGGATCACGGCGGCAGACTCCTCCATAGCCGACTCCACCGACTCGTAGAGCAGCCTGTCTTTCACTCCGGCGCGGAGCATTCGGTTGCGGCTGTCGATGCTTCGGCTATAGCGTATGAGATGCGACAGATATGTCTTGTCGGCCTGGGATATGACCATGTCCATGAGTTTGCGGCGCTCCTCAGCGGATCCGCTGACAATTGCATGGTCGGCGGGAGTCACCGTCACTATCGGGAAACGCCCGATATGTTCGGATATGCGCTGATATTCCTTGCCGTTGCATTTGAGGGTCTTTCCCTTTCCCTTCACGATTCCGCAGCTGACCTGTTCGTTGGTGCCGGAGTCCATCACGAAGTTGCCCTTGACCATCATCATCTCCGATCCATGACGCGGGAGTGCCGATTCGGGGAGCGACTGCATGGGGCGGGCGAGGCATAGGAAATGAATGGCCTCGAGCAGGTTGCTCTTTCCCATGCCGTTCATGCCGAGAAGGCAGTTTACTCCGCCGGAAAACTCCAGGGAGGCCTCTTCAATGTTCTTGAAGTTTACGATATCGAGTTTCTCAACCTTCATGCGTTGTCTTCCTTCTCTCCGTACGCAAGGTCGCCGGCGTCGCCGAGACCGGGCACTATATAACTATGGGCGTTTACCTCCGGATCGATGGCTGCACACCATACTGTGGTCTTCTCTTCCGGAAAACGCTCCCTGATGAAGTCTACGGCACGCTGAGATGCTATCACGGATGCTACATGAACCTTCGCGGGATGCCCCTTGCGAAGGAGGGCACGGTAGCCGAGTTCCATAGAAGTTCCGGTTGCGAGCATCGGATCTACGAGGATAAGGGTCTTTCCCTCGATCGACGGTGCTGCCATGTATTCTACAAGCACATCGAAAGTATCGCCATTCTCGTGATACTTCCGGTAGGCGCTGACGAATGCGTTCTCGGCGTTGTCGAAAATCTGCAGGAAACCGTGATGGAACGGCAATCCGGCCCTCAGGATAGTGGCGATGACTACTTTCTCTGCGGGTTCCTTGCATATGCACTCCGCCAGAGGAGTCTGGATGCGCACGTCTTCATAGGCGATGCGCTTGGAAATCTCGTAGGCCATAATCTGGCCGATACGGTCGATATTGGCGCGGAAACGCATGCGGTCGCCCTGAATGTTTATGTCGCGGAGCTCCCGCATATATCTGCTCATTACCGACGGGGTGTCGGCAAAATTTACAACTTCCATATGTCTATATTTTAGCGTCTACAAATTTAACACTTTAAATTGAGAAAATGAAATAATCACGACGATTTTTATTTGTGATTAGGAGAGGATGCAATTTTTTATGTTTTTTTGAAACTATTTTCACAATAGGGGAGTCTAACAGGAAAAACAATTCCTAAAATGACATCGACCATTCCGATATTTCCTCCGATAACCATCCCTCCGGAACTGCGAATACAGTTTCTCTGGAACCGGCTGATGCGATTTGCCGCATTATCCGAAGATGAGGGAGCATATAAGACTTATGAACTCGAACGCGAATTCAAGGAGTTGATCGCAATAGAGAATGCCACCATATCGAGGATTTGCTTTTCTTATGCATGTTCAGTTGCGGAATTTGAAGATCTCCGTCAAGACGCATTGATAAATATCTGGAGAGGGATGCATGATTTTCGAGGAGAATCTTCTTCGAGAACATGGATATACCGGGTGACAGTCAATTCGTGCCTGTCTACAATCCGTAGACAATCCCGGCATCGACACGAATCCCTTGACGGTCTTTACGGATTGATTGAAAGTGACGATTCCCACAAAGAGGAAATCGAACAGCTGCATAGAGTAATAAATATGCTTGATCAGGAAGATAAAGCGGTCATAATGATGTGGCTCGACGAGTTGAGCTATGATGAGATCGGAGCGGCTATGGGTCTTAACCGGAATACCATAGCGACGAAGATAAGAAGAATTAAAGAAAAAATCACTAAGGAATATCAAAAGGAGGAGCTGATATGAATTCAAACAATATGGATATCGAGCAGATGAGAAAGGCTTGGATAGAAATGGGAAAAGCACTTGGTATGGAGACATCGCCAGGCGATCCTGACAACCTGAATAAGATGAAAACATCGCTCGACAGACTACGGGATGGCTATGGGAAAGGATGCGATATGTCAATTCTTGGCACAATTATATTAACGCCATTCTTTTTCTTCATGCCATCGATAAGCGATGAGTATAGAATATCGATGGCGATTACATTCGCCATTATGGGACTGGCTAACGCATATGT
>JAIDTS010000056.1 GCA_029060585.1 Muribaculaceae bacterium | reverse complement strand
TAGAATTCCATTGCAGGGAGAGCTTCCTGTATCGTAAGATAGCCTGACTGATATAGCAACGGCACGATGTCATCGTCAAAATTTGCGATGTCGCTGAGTTCGATCTCGCTTCTCACCGCCCCTTCAAGATCGTTGAGTCTATATGAATTCCTTTCAATCAGTTTTATGAGATAGGAAGGGGAGCCGCTCATATACCAGTAGCTGCCTATGCGTCCGTCGTTGAAGGCATTAAGTACGCTGAAGGGATTGTAGATGAATTCCTTAGCATCAGCAAATCGATATCCATCGTACATTTTCTTGAAGATATTCCATGTGTCTTCAATTGAAATTGCGTTTTCATCAGCAAACTGAGTTATGGAATCACCGAAACAATCACGGAACTCAGTATCCGTAATGCCGCAGATTCCGTTATATTTGGGAAGCATGGAAATATCACGGAGATTATTGATGCCGCTGAACACAGAGACCTTACCGAATTTTGTGATACCGGTAAGCATAGCGAATTTGATATATTCATCACAGGCCTTTATAACTGAATAAAAACCTCGAAGTTCCGATTTCAACTTTTCCTGAAGGTCATTGTCATTAAGGCAATCAAGTATAGGTTTGTCGTATTCATCAATGAGTATTACAACCTGTTTGCCCGTCTTTTTATATGCCTGTTTTATCAGATTGGAAAACATCTCAGGATGATTGGGCCCCTCAAGTGACAGTGAATAATCGGATGCTATACTGTAGAGGCATCCCTTTATCCTGTCAATAAGTCGCGATGGATCGATATAGCTTGTAGGACTTAAATCAAATCTGAATACAGAATAGGCTTCCCACTCCGTCTCCAATTCTGCAATCTTCAAACCTTCGAACAGTTCTTTCTTTCCCTTGAAATAGGCCTCAAGAGTAGACATCAGCAGACTTTTGCCAAAACGACGTGGACGGCTTAGAAAGACGTATTTGCTTGTTTTAGCAAGGTCATAGATGAGTTCTGTCTTGTCTACGTAAATATATCCTTTGGAGATAATCTCGGAGAAGGTCTGTATTCCTACGGGGTATTTTATAGTTTTTGCCATAATCTGCCTCTTTTATGCAAAGTTAATGAAAAAAATCGGAATATCACATATTTTGGATTACATTTTCGGAGAGGCGGTGGCGGAAGTTGGAGTTGCGGATGGTGGGGGCTGCGTTCTCGACAGCGTAGCGGAGTGCATCCTCCTCGCCTACGAGGACGCAGAGGCGGCTGGCCCGGCTGATGCCGGTATAGAGGAGGTTGCGGTAGAGCATCGGTTTGTGGGTCATCGTGACGGGGAAGACGATGTTGTTGACTTCGCAACCCTGAAGTTTGTGGACGGTCGTCGCGTATGCGAGGGTGAGTTCACTAAGTTCGGAGCGACGATATGTGCTTCGGTTTCCGTCGGAGTATTCCACGACGAGAGTCTGATCATCAGGCTTGACCTCGATGATGCGACCGGTCTCGCCGTTGTAGACTCCACGGTCTTTGGCGTTGGAGGTCTGCATCACCGGGTCGCCGAGACGGAAGATGGATTCGCCGCGGCGGAGAGCGGGACCTTCAGGATTCATTCGTTGTTGAAGGTCAATAT
>JAIDTS010000559.1 GCA_029060585.1 Muribaculaceae bacterium | reverse complement strand
GCGAGGTAGACGCTGCATGCCCAAAGAGTGAAGATGGAGAGCGTCTGGTTGCACCATGCGAAGTATCTCCAGAGGATGTCGAAATTGATATTCAGAAGAAGATAGCAAACTCCCACGATAGGCAGCGTCACGAGAAGACGTTTCATGAATTTCTTCTGTTGGAGTCCGATCGAGTCGGCTATGATAAGTCGGAGGCTGCGCATCGCGGTGTCGCCCGTGGTGATAGGGGCAGCGATGACGCCGAGGATAGCAAGAACACCTCCGAAAGTGCCGAGCCATGTCACACATACCTCATGCACCAGGATACCTGCATCCGAACCGTTTTCAGCCATATACCCTGCAAGTTTGTCATAGCCTCCCGTGAAAGCTATTGCCGCAGCTGCCCAGATAAGAGCAACGATACCTTCCGATACCATAGCGCCGTAAAACACCTTTCGACCGTGCTTCTCATTGTTGAGACAGCGGGCCATCATCGGACTCTGAGTCGCGTGGAATCCGGAGATAGCTCCGCATGCAATAGAGATGCACATCATCGGAAAGATCGGAGCGGCTTCACCGGCGGGATGACGATTGAAAAGACCTTCCGAGAATCCGTCCGGAATGGGAACCGCATTAAAGATCATGTAGCCCATAATACCTACTGCCATAAAAAGGAGAGCGAAACCGAAGACAGGGTAGAGGTTGCCTATCAGTTTGTCGACCGGGAGGAGAGTGGCGAGGATATAATAGAGTAAAATGCAGATTGCCCAGAACGTAGCGTTGAGATGCTCCGGTGTCAGAGTGGCGAGAAGGTTTGCAGGAGTACGCACGAATACGGCTATCACCATGACGAGAAGAATGCAAGTGAATACGCTCATCACCATCTTGACCTTCTTGCCGAGCTCACTGCCTACGATTTCAGGAAGGGACTTGCCTCCGAGGCGAAGCGAGATCATGCCTGACATGAAGTCGTGGACAGCACCTGCAAAGATAGTGCCGAGCACAATCCACAGAAAAGCCGCCGGACCATACATGATGCCCATTATGGCGCCGAATATAGGGCCTACACCGGCGATGTTGAGAAACTGAATGAGATATACCTTCCATGTCGGCATCTCCACGTAGTCGATGCCGTCGGCCATTGTCTTGGCCGGGGTGGGGCGGGAGGAATCGGTGCGGAACACGCGTTCTACGAGTCCCCCGTAGAGGAAATATCCCAATATGAGAGCTATAAAAGCTATTATAAACGATATCATTGTTGTTGACTTGTTAAGTTATAATATTAGAACGTGGCTGATATTAGAAAATTACAAGAACGCCACGTTTTTTATTAAATAACCTTATCAGAACGGGCAGTCGCGAAGTGTTGGTCCGGATTCTGAAATATCCCAAACTCCACTGAAATTCAGACCCGGGAAACTCTCTTTCTTTCCTATGTCTGCTGATGAGACTCCTTTGGCGCTCGGCCAGTTTTTCCCCGTTCCATCAAGGAAATAGAGGTCCTCGTGAGAGAATGACGAGCCTGATTTATGTGTTCCGATAATGGCGTTGCCGTTATCTACATGGCCGAGGTTGACGTGTCTGTAGACTTTCCCCAGATGGTCCACATAACCAAGAATTCCACCGTTATCGCTATTGTGCTTGTTGAGCACTTTGCCTGTGTTGAGACAGTCATATAGATGCGAGTCAGGCCCCTCTTCCATAAATCCGAGTACTCCACCCACATGGGAGGATGCATTCTTTGAATCTATAGTGCCTGTATTGATACAGTTATGCAAATATGCGTTCTGACAGTCGGAAGACACGCCTATGGGATCGATTCCGAGCGAACCTGCAATGCCCGCTACGCCCTTATGATTCTCGGAAGAAGTTATTGTAGCATGGTTCGAACACTTATGTATCTCAATATAAGCGTCGCCATATCCCAAGATTCCCGCTACTCCTGAAGCTGACGATCCTGAGGAATGAGACGATACGTTTCCATTGTTGCCACATTTATAAATATTCAGATTGGTCTGATAATGATAGTAATTACTGGAGGAGACGGTGCATTTACCCAATAAACCTCCTACGCAAGTTGCTCCGGTCACTTCTCCTGCGTTGAAGCACCACACAATATCAGGGCATTTAAAGGGCTGATCGTAGGCATATAGATATTTATCATACCATCCGATTATTCCTCCTGTAATTTCGCCTCCTTCCACTTCACCGAAATTGATGCAGTCGGTAGTGAATAAATAATCGTCACAATCTACGCAGCCTACGATGCCTCCTACATTTCTACATCCACTGGCCGCTTTCACCATACTCTTCGATACGAGATCCTCCAAGCTGTTGTCGGTTCCTGACGTCTTTATTTTCCCGATCAGTCCACCTATGTTTTCTCCATTGACGACCTCGACGGTGCATCCTGATGTCAGGGCCCTGAGCGTGACGTTCTCTCCATATCCGAGAATGCCGCCTGTCTCGCTCTTACCCTTCACTATGCCCTTATAGATTGGGATGAAAGAATCTTTGTCAGGAATGACAGCTTTCCCATCCTTCATCGCATAATCGAATGGATTGCTGCCGACAATCGTCGCATGCTTCGCATAGCCGACCATTCCTCCGGTATTTTTATCCCCTGTCACCTGCATAGTAGTGGATGTCATGTCGAAAAATGACAAGTCGACAGTGCAGTCGGTTACCTTTCCGATCGCTCCACCGCAATCTGCATCTGAAGCAGTTACGTTTACGCCGATACGTACTTTAGCTTCTGACACTGTCTTTACAGAAGTACGTGTCAATAAACCTATCGCTCCTCCAACCTGTGAATTGCCATCGATTCCGGCAGCACTGTCGTCAGG
>JAIDTS010000558.1 GCA_029060585.1 Muribaculaceae bacterium | reverse complement strand
TGATCAGCGGACGCATTCTGCTCAACCTCGACTCAGAGGAGCACGGCATGATAGTGATCGGATGCGCCGGATCCATGTGCACCATTGCTACATATCCCATGGAAGGAACGGAGGCTCCGGAAGGATTCGACTGGTATGAAGTAAAGATCGACCATCTGAAAGGGGGACACTCCGGAATGGAGATCCATTTAGGACGCGGCAACGCCAACCAGCTTCTTGCCCGCTTCCTCTGGCTTGCCGAAGATGAATTCGGAGTAGTGATGCTGAGCGACTTCCAAGGTGGCGGACTGCCGAACGCCATACCGCGCGAGGCTAAAGCTCTTGTCGGCATACCCGCCGGAAACGGAGAGGCATTCGAAAAGATGGCGGAAATCTACAGCGCCACCATCCACAACGAGCTCCGCCTTGCCGAGGGAGACACCTTCACCTTCTCTGTCGCCTTACGCGAAAAACCCGCAAGAATGATCTCAGAGGAATATGTCAGCCCTCTCGTCTCCACAATCTTCGGCACACCCAACGGCGTGCAGGGGATGAGCCTCGCGGTTCCCGGGCTCGTAGAGACATCGACCAACCTCGCGAGCGTCCACAAGGAAGGAGATGACAAGATAGTCGTCACCACCCACCAGCGTTCTTCAGTAGACAGCAAGAGGGAGGAAATCACCGACAGGATCACGGCACTCTACGAGAACATCGGATGCGTAGTAGAAACCAACGACCCGAGCGTAGGCTGGGCACCCAACCCTGACAGCAAGCTGCTGAAGACCGCCGAGCAAAGCTTCAAGGACCTCTTCGGCTACGAGCCTAAAGTAGAGGCTCTTCACGCCGGTCTTGAATGCGGCATCTTCCTTGAGAAAATGCCGGGAATGGACATGATATCCTTCGGACCGACTCTCAAGGACATCCATAGCCCGAATGAAAAGGCCAACATTCCGTCGGTAGCGGAATACTGGAAATTCCTGACCGACCTGCTAGCACGTCTGGCGAGGTAGACGTTTTACGTTTTACGTTGGACGTTTTACGTTGGACGTTTTACGTTGGACTTTGGACGTTTTACGAATTAAGCACGCCCTCCGCGCAACAAGCGGGGGGCGTAAAACGTTTATCATATATAGACAAGTATATGACCTCATGATAGAAGACAACATAATAAATAAAGAAGAAAACGAGAGGACAGTGCTGGTGGGCCTGGTCACACAGAAGCAGAACGAACAGAAAGTGAACGAGTATCTCGATGAACTTGAGTTCCTCGCAAAGACAGCAGGCGCAGAGCCGGAGAAGCGATTCGTGCAGAAGCTTGACTATCCCAATCCCCGCACCTACGTAGGAACCGGTAAGCTCGAGGAAATCCGGAAGTATGTGGAAGACCACGAGATCGGACTCGTCATCTTCGACGACGACCTCTCCTCCAAACAGGTGCTCAACATAGAGAAGGAGCTCAAGGTAAAGATTCTTGACCGCACAAGCCTTATCCTCGACATATTCGC
>JAIDTS010000557.1 GCA_029060585.1 Muribaculaceae bacterium | reverse complement strand
GACGCCGTAGAGTATTATATGTATATGAAGGAATAGGGAGGCTGAATTCAAAATCACTGACGCGTATACCTGGAATGTCGGCCACTGCGAGGCGTGCCATCTCAAGACGCTGCCCGTCTGTGGCTACGTATCCCTGCGGCTTGAGAGGGTTCAAGGGAGAGACCATAAGCCAGACCTCGTCGAGGTCGGTATGGTCAAGGACATATTGCGCAAGGCGCATATGCCCGTAGTGTATGGGGTCGAAACTGCCTCCGAAGATACCGACTTTCATAATTGGGATTACTGTTTCTTGCGGACGGAATATCCGAAATGGCCGAGATATTCCCCGAGGGCGAAATACTGGCCGTGACAATAGACGAGCATTCCGGCATTCTCGAGTTCCAGTTTTCCGGTCTTCTCGTTTATATATCGGGAGTCGGCGCGTACGTTGATGACATCGGCAATGAACATATCATGGCTTCCGAGATGCGTAACGCTCTTGATCCGGCACTCGATACTCAGTGGAGACTCCTCTATCGTAGGACTCTTCACCATCTGTCCGGGAAGCGGATGAAGGCCCGTCTCCTTCCATTTGTCATAGTCCCGCCCGGATCGCACCCCGGCCCAGTCTGTAGCCCGGGCCATCGATGTGGTGGTCAAGTTGAGGGTAAACTCCATGTTCTTCATAAGGAGCGCATGTGAATGGCGCTCAGGGCGAACCGATATATAACACATAGCGGGGTCGGAACATATAGTTCCGACCCACGCTACAGTTATCATATTCCACTCCTCCGGCGATGCGCCACAGGTGGCCAGCACCGCGGGAAGAGGATATATCATGGTTCCCGGTCTCCAGGAAACTTTCATACGTTGAGGTCTTTAAGCACCTGGTCGATATGAGCGTCGGCCTTCTTCACCACTTCCTCATACTGGTCCTTGTCGGTGAGGTCCTCGCGTACCTCGACATAGAACTTGATTTTGGGCTCTGTGCCTGAAGGACGGATGGATACCTTGTCGCCGGCTGCAGTGAAGAATTGAAGCACGTTGCTTGTGGTCGGGAAGTCCATCTTTGTGATCTCACCTGTCTTGAGGTCCTTGCAGTTGAGGTCGAGATAGTCCTTCACCATCACTACCTCGCTGCCTGCGAGCTCCTTGGGAGGATTCTCACGGAAGTTCTTCATCATCGCTACTATCTCTTCCGCACCGCTCTTACCGGGACGCACCACACTGACGCCGCGCTCGCGGCTGAAGCCGATCTCGAAATAGATTTCCTTGAGGAGTTCATAGAGGTCCATGCCCTTATCGGCTGCCCATGCAGCTATCTCGCACATGAGAGGCACTGCGGAGATTGAGTCCTTGTCGCGGACGAAAGTCTCGGCCAGGAAGCCGTAGCTTTCCTCGCCGCCACCGATATAGCGGCCGGTACCCTCCTGCTCGCGCATTACGTTGGCGATCCACTTGAAACCGGTGAATACGTCAAACATGCGGACATTGTTCTTGTCGGCGATACGCTTAACGGCCTCGGTCGACACGATTGTCTTCACAACATACTCGTTGCCCTTCATTAGGCCGAGCTCATTGTTGCGGGTCATGAGATAGTAAAGGAAGATCATGAGGATCTGGTTGCCGTTGACGAGCTGGTATTCACCCTTGCTGTCGCGAACTA
Source organism: Muribaculaceae bacterium (assembly GCA_029060585.1). Next base: position 793 of record JAIDTS010000557.1, on the reverse strand, counting down.
CGAGACCTACACGGTCAGCGTCGGGGTCGGAAGCGAGCACAAGGCTTGCCCCTACCTCACGCGCCTTTGCGATGCCCATTGCCATAGCCTCGGGATTTTCGGGGTTAGGAGAGACGACTGTCGGGAAGTCGCCTGACTGTACGTCCTGCTCCGGAACGTGGATGACGTTCTCGAATCCCCACATCTTCAGTGCGTCGAACATCAGCATAGAGCCGGTGCCGTGGATAGGAGTATAGACGATCTTCATGTCCGCGTGGCGCTTGTCGGCTTCGGGAGAAAGTGAAAGCGCGTGGATTTCCTTGAGATACGGCTCATCGACATCCTTGCCTATAATCTGGATGAGGTCTTTGTTTGGAGTGAACTTGATCTGGTCTACTGAAGTGATTTTATTCACATAAGCGATAGTCTCCACATCGTGCGGGGCTATCATCTGAGCTCCGTCGCTCCAATATGCCTTGTATCCGTTGTATTCCTTTGGATTATGGCTGGCAGTGACCATCACACCGCTCTGGCATCCGAGATGGCGGATAGCATAGCTCACCTCCGGAGTAGGACGGCAGGCGTCGAAGAGGTATACCTTGATTCCGTTGGCAGAGAAGATGTCGGCGGCAAGTTCGGCAAACTTGCGGGAATTGTTGCGGACATCATGGCCGATTGCTACCGAGATCTGTGGAAGATCCTTGAAACAGTCCTTCAGATAGTTGGCCAGGCCCTGCGTAGCGGCACCGACGGTATATATGTTCATTCGGTTGGAGCCGGGGCCCAGGATTCCACGTAGCCAGCCGGTTCCAAA
>JAIDTS010000556.1 GCA_029060585.1 Muribaculaceae bacterium | reverse complement strand
CAAAAGGCTTATAGAAAGAAATGATATCCGGATGATTCTTAAAACAACTGTATAATGAAACAACATATTAAATGTTTTTTTGCATTGTTGGGTCTATTTGCTTGCTCGAGTAATGACACCGCATCATATATACCTGAAATGGGAATATTCATCAGACCTGATTACGACAGCCACAGAATTAATTTCTATAAAAGTCCTGCCGACTCACCTGATTTCGTGGAATTCAGAGGTTATGGACATCCGGAAATTAAGTATTATCCCTCGGCACGCTTGTTCTTTCTTTCTCCCGACACCATACTTGTGGTGCCGCAGCAGGATCATATATTGAAAATACATGAAAATAGATTTAAAATTTTGGTTTGTGAGAGTGATTCCTCTGGTTATTTCTCCAATCTGTCTCACATCGGGCATCGATATCCGAAAGGGACAATACATCCATATCCCAAGCAAAAACACTTTGAAATAAATGTGTCCCATTATTTTTATTACATGTGGATAACAGACAGCCTCGGGGACACAATATTCGCTAAAAGATTCAAAGATCTTGATGAAATTAAAATTCCACGGTAGATCATGGGGAAGAAAAATAATAAAATAATATGGTTGATCATTGGACTTACCATTTCTCTGACGCTTGCCTTAAATATCTTCCATATATCGACTTTTTTTGAGTCTCAATCTTCAAAAGAATACGAAATTCTTGAGGACACGCTTTACATAAAGACAAGTCTCACTAACGGATTATTCAGGGTTTATGTCAGCAAGGATGGAAATTCCTGGAAGAATTACATAGAGTTTGAGGAAGAAAGAATCAGAAACCATATAAGTAACATGTATTTCTTTCCTCCAGACACGTTGTACGTCCTTAATGTCGAGGGTGAGACTGTTTCAGGTATCAAGAGTATTGACTTCAAGATTATTGACGTAATGAGCGAGGAGATACTGGTTCTGAAGGACAATGAATGGATAGCTGCGGAAAGGTTGCGATACGAGGTTGATGACAAGTATATCGAACGTTTCTGCCCAGGATCTGCACGTATTGCATACCGACTCACTTATGATTCTATAATGTGCAGTTCGCCGCTATGGATATCTCTTGAACCGAATCTGAATGGATTTACAACATGTGATTCGACTGGACATGCAATTAAAATTTATTATTAAAAAGATTGTTTTCTATGGCGAAAACAAATAGACCTCCAATCAATGTAGTTCGACAGCACAATGTGTTGGCAATTCTTTTACTCGTGCTGCTGAATCTACTTGCCTGTAACAACACCGGTAGCAGCTACCATGAAAATGAGATGGATTTTGTTATTGAAAAACATGATGATCCTCAGCTTCCCTTCTTATTGAATATATATAAGGAAATATACACCTGGGGTGACTACTCACATGAAAAATGGTCGCTTGTCCTTCGCAACCGTGACGATGGATCGGCGTGCTACATACATCCAGTATCCTCTTCAGATGGAATTAAGAAGCTTTTCTATCTAAGTCATGACACCGTAAGATACGTGATTGATTGCAAAACAAGTGTATACCTTCCCACATACAGCGACTCAAAATCCAATTACACTCAGGATCTTTCAAGTGCTTGCAAGAACGACGGTATCGATGTTAGCATATTGGCACTGCAATATCATGAGGATGACTACGGAAGAATTATGGAAACCATCATACCGGATTGGAATGATACAACCACATGGAGACGCACCCCTGTGCTTCGGTCTGAAAGAAAAGCTATATATAATCCTGAACTGCAACACTTCATGTATATGATAGCCATAGATGAGAAAAAGAATCTAATCTGGATCTATGATTCTAACGAGAGCATAGTATACCGTTCTCCTACTTTACTTAAATTCTTCGAAGAAGAACCCTATATGGCAAAACGCCATGTTCAAAAAGTACTTTAAGGAAATAATCTCTCTTTGAATAGTTCCGGTTTATCCGAGAGAAAAGTCATCCAAAGGGCTGAAGAATGCCGAAAGAATTGCTGAGGGAAAAGAATTTGGATAAGCTCAGGCAAAGGCTATGAAAGAATCAGAAGAGTCCGTTGCGTCTGAAGTGACACTCGTGCCATTGATAATACTTTTCACATTATCGAATTCAAACTAACAGACACTACTCCTCTGACTAAGGGGCAATAAAATGCATAGGGTTACCAATTATAAAATTATAACGAAATATTAAAATTAATGATAATGAGCACTTATTTTGACCAAGTGGCATCAGAATTATTGGAAGATCCTTACTTCCAAAATTTTAAATTTAGGAAATATGACAGTTCTTTGATACAAAGAACAAGATATTGTATTCAGATAATTAATCTTGAACATTGGAATTGTTTCAACATTTCTCTTTCGATACGTCCTCATTATGGGGTAAGATTCGAGCTACTATGCAAGTGGTTTGAAAAATTTAGTTTCAAATCACTGAGAGATCAGCGAAATGGATGCTATGTTAGTTTTAATGGTAGAATGGTAGGGGAACAAAATACGTATGAATTTCCCTACTATGAAACTGGCCAAATCTATAAAGATGAACTCAGGAAACTTAGGGCCGATATCATCGGATGTAGTAAGTTTGTATTTGATGAATATTCTACTCTTGAAAAAGCATATCAAAATAAAATATTACCAATTCTTGAAGGTAAGCAAAAGCTTCCGGGAGTTGGAGCGGATTGGTTTTTTGAGAACCTTACCTTATGTAAGATTCTTCATCCGGAAAAATATGAGGAACTAAAAGAAATTCATTTGAGACATGCAGAAGAAATGATAAAAAAAGAAGAACCCAATATGTCAATATACTATCCTCGTCTTGAAGAGATTCTTTCTTATATGGAAAATCAAGATTTTAAAATACCCTAATATGTTTATGGGTTCTTTCCCACTTTAGCTGAAAGCTGCGTAGCCAGCGACAATGCATTGCGTATCCTATGGTACCCCCTGCTTGCTGCTGAATAGTTTCCTGCATCAGGGCCCTTGTTCTCTGGAACTCTGGTCTTGAATGCTGTGCTCTCTGCCTCTCAGCGCACTTTGCGAGAGCCCCTCAGCGAGCCCTCCGCTCCGCTGATTATGGACTGAAAAGTTCTCTGGATTTGGAAGTACGATAGGTTTTGATTACTTTTGCAGGAGATTTTTGAAATATGGAAAAAAATGAGAGATTTCGAGAAGACTATAGGAAATATGGCCGATAAGCTGAAAACAGCTTTCATCGGTTCGGTAGACGTGGATGGATATCCTAATATCAAGGCAATGCTCCAGCCGAGAAGAAGGATTGGAATAAAAACCTTTTACTTCACCACCAATACCTCTTCGATGAGAGTTGGCCAGTTCCTGAACAATGACAAGGCATGCGTATACTTCTGTGACAATCGATTTTTCAGAGGAGCATTGCTGACAGGCAGAATGGAAGTGCTGACCGACCCCGAAACCAAGAAGGAGATATGGCGCGAAGGAGACACTGAATATTATAAGGAGGGCGTGACCGATCCGGATTATTGCGTGCTCAGATTCACCGCATCTACGGGACGCTTCTACAGCAATTACAAATCTGAAAACTTTGAAATAGAATAATCAGAAATGGGATTCTATACAAGCGATATTATGACCGGAGCTCCGGCTGAATTCAAGACGGAGACGCAGAAGTTGATCTACGAGACTTTGGAGAAAGATGGAGTTGAGTATACGCGCATTGAGAGCGATCCAGGAATATCGATGGACGACTGCCTCAACATCGACCGCGCTTTCGGAATCAACACTGTCAAGACCATTCTGCTGACCAACAGGCAGAAGAATAAGTTCTGGCTCTACGTAACCCATGCCCGGAAACCTTTCATCACGAAAGGATTCGGAGCCTCGCTCGGCATTCCCCGCGTATCTTTCGCCGACGAGGAACTCATGATGCGTATACTCGGGACCGCACACGGAGCGGCTACCCCTTTCGGACTTCTGAGGGAGGAAGCGAAAGACGTCACATTCGTCATGGACCGCGATGTGGCCGCTAGGGAGAGGATAGTCATCACAGACGGCGATCCCTGCGGATTCATCGCAGTGCGCAATAAAGATCTGTTTAACATGCTCGGGAGGGAGCCAGTCCTTATCGAAAATCCGGCTACAATTAATGATTAACTCACCTTTCGCAAGCTTAAATTGAGTTGTTTAATCAACAGTTTAATCAAAAACATCATTATTCTTGATTTTTTGGAAGAAAATTAGTAATTTTGCAGACGAAAAGCAAAATCACAGGTAAAAGAACTAAATGAAGGTAAAGAAATTTGGAGGGACTTCCGTAGGAAGCGCCGAAAGGATCCGAAATGTCGGAAAACTGATATCCAGCTGCAAGAAAGACATCGTAGTGCTCTCGGCCATGAGCGGCACCACTAACTCGCTTCTTGAAATATCAAGAGCAGTGGAATACGGAGACCGAAAGCGTGCGTCGGAACTGACAGACGAACTTCAAGAGAAATACGCCTCCACCATCGAAGAGCTATACTCAACCGATGAATACTGGGAAAAGGCAAAGAATACGATTGACGAAATATTCAATGAGCTCAGGGCTCTGGCTGAGAAAAACTTCAGCGTAGCTCTTGAAAAAGAGATTGTCGCCAAGGGAGAGATGATGTCGACCAATCTGATGAACCTTCATCTTCATGAACTCGGCGTCAACTCGGTGCTTATCCCCGCTCTCGACATAGTGAGGATCGACATGCACGGTGAACCCGTAGAAGACTATATAAAAGAACAGACCGTCAAGGCACTGGCCGCACACCCGGACGCCGACCTCTATATCACACAGGGCTTCATATGCCGCAATGAAAAGGGCGAGGTCGACAACCTTCAGCGCGGAGGCAGCGACTACACTGCATCTCTGCTCGGGGCGCTGCTCGGAGCTGATGAAATCGAGATCTGGACAGACATCGACGGAATGCACAACAACGATCCCCGGTTTGTGGAAGGTACATCTCCGGTGCGCAACCTGCATTTCGAGGAGGCTGCGGAGCTCGCCTACTTCGGAGCAAAAATACTGCATCCCACCTGTATCCTCCCGGCACGGAAGCACAACGTTCCCGTACGTCTGCTCAACACCATGGACCCATCCGCTGAGGGAACCCTGATCGAAAACCGACTCGAGCGCAACTCCATAAAGGCGGTTGCCGCCAAAGACAACATCACCGCCATCAAGATAAAGTCGGGACGAATGCTGCTCGCATACGGATTTCTGAAAAAGGTGTTCGAGATATTTGAGAAATACGAGACCTCCATCGATATGATTACCACCTCCGAGGTCGGAGTCTCACTGACTATCGACAACGAGAAAAACCTTCCCCGCATAGAATCGGAACTGAGCCAGCTCGGTACTGTCACGGTAGACCGCGACATGGCCATTATATGTGTTGTCGGAGACCTTGAGTGGACCAACAAGGGTTTCGAGGCAGCCGCGCTCGAGGCGCTGCGCAATGTGCCGGTGCGTATGATATCTTATGGAGGCAGCAACTACAATATCTCGTTTCTGGTGAGGAAAGAAGACAAGACCAAGGCACTGAGGTTGCTATCGTATCATTTGTTTTAATTGAGAATTGAGAATGGTGAATTGAGAATTGAGTATGGACATCAAGATATTAGATGGGGCGAAGACTCCTTTCTATTATTATGACAAAGCTCTGCTTGAGCAGACGCTTGACTCGATAGAGTCATGCACGGCGGGAACGCCGATGAGGGTTCACTACGCCATCAAGGCGAATCCGACTCCCGAACTGCTCAGATTGATCTCCGCACGCGGATTCGGAGCCGACTGCGTCAGCGGCAATGAGATCGACCTTGCCGTGGAATGCGGATTCGACCC